>JAUSNC010000019.1 GCA_030645645.1 Candidatus Parcubacteria bacterium | reverse complement strand
GTATCTGCTGGAATTCGCGGTTTAATATTAAAAGGCCCTTATTAAAATTTTCCGGCAGAGACTCTTTTTTAAGAAATTCTTTTATACGTGTTTTTGCAATATTAGTTTTTACGAAATCAAGCCAGTCTCGCGAAGGCTTTTTATTTTTATCAATAATAATCTCAAGCATATCTCCGTTTTTAAGAGAATGAGACAAAGGAGTTATTTTTCCGTTGATTTTGGCCGAAGAACAATGATTTCCTAATTCAGTGTGAAGTGAATATGCAAAATCAATTGCAGTTGCTCCATCAGGTAAATCAATTACATCTCCTTTGGGCGTAAAAATAAATATTCTGTTTTTAAAAAAATCTATTTTAAGCCCTTCTAAAAATTCTTGGGATTTAATTGTTTCTTTTTGCCAGTCAGCAAGCTGGCTCACCCATGAGAATTTTTTTCGTCTGGCATTAAAACCCACTCCTTCTTTTTTCGCCCAATGAGCGGCAATACCATGTTCGGCTTCCTCATGCATTTCCGGCGTTTTTATTTGTATCTCCGTAATCTTTCCGCTGACGCAGAAAACGGTAGTATGAAGGCTTTGATATCCCGTTGGTTTGGGCAGAGAAATATAATCTTTGATGCGTCCGGGCATCGGTTTCCAGTATTTATGGATTATTCCCAGGACTTTATAACAGGATTCCACATCTTTGGCGATTATTCTCAAGGCGACCAGATCATATATTTTCTCAAGATCCATATCGTGTTTGAGCAGTTTTTGGTAAAGACTCCAATAATGTTTCACCCTGAAGTCTATGGTAATTGTTTCTATTCTTTCTTTACGGAGAATTTTTATAAGAATCGTCCTTAATTTTTTTAAATATTTGATTCTTTCCGCGTAGCGCTCCTTAATCTGAGATTCCAGCCATTTGTATTCTGTGGGATAAAGACAGGGAAACGCCAAATCTTCAAGAGATCCTCTTAATTCTCCCATTCCAAGCCGGCTGGCCAGAGGGGCGAATATCTCCAAAGTTTCCAGGGCGAATCTCTTTTGTTTCTCTTTCGGAAGATATTTTATTGTCCTCATATTGTCCATCCTGTCTGCCAGCTTTATTAGAATTACTCTTATATCTTCTGCCATGGCAAAAAACATCTTTCTGAGATTTTCCGCATGGATATCAATGGGATTTTTCGCTCTTGTTTTAATGGGTTTTAAATCTACCTCCGTTTTAGGATATCTCAGCTTTCCCAGTTTACTTACTCCGTCAACCAAAAAAGAAATTTCTTTCCCGAATTTTTCTTCAATATCATCCAAAGTGACTGTTGTATCTTCAGGAACATCATGTAGAAGTCCGGCGGCGATTGTTTTTGAATCCAATTTCATTTCATTCAAAATTTGAGCAACTTTCAAAGGATGCCAGATGTAATCCTCCCCGGAGAATCTTTTTTGGCCTTCGTGCGCTTCTTTTGCCAATTCAAAGGCCTGTTCAATTATTTTTGAATCAGGACGGTCTTTTATGATTTGCTGTAGAAGAGAATTTAAGCTTGACATATAATCCATTATCTTATAATACTATTATGGAGCTGTAAAGAAAATTGAATATTAAAACGGAAAGCGTAGCCGTATGGCTTATAGTTAAGGACGGGCTAAATGCAGGCATGGTTCTTTTACAACAAAGAGCGGAAACAGAAATAGAAAACGGAATTGAGATACCGCAATCAAATCCGTATATATGCCAGCCTTCATGGAATGAAAAGTTAGAACCTGGTGAAAGTCTAATGGATGCGGTAATAAGAGGAGCAAAAGAAGAGTTAGGCGAGGAATTTCAAAAATATTTTAATCCGTATGAACTGATAATGTTCAGCGTATCTCCTTATACTTATAAAGGGAAACCGGCTATTGGATATAACTATGTAGGACTTATTAGCTCAGGCCAGTTAGAAAAAGTGAAATTACATAAAGGAGCAAGAAACCAAGTGTTCAAAACAGTTTGCAAAAGTGATCATATTGTTTCACTTGGGGAAGTCCATTGTTCTAAATATCCTAAAGAAGTAAAAGATGAGCGGAGTACGGTAGTTCTTTTCCCTGATCAACACAATGCACTTCAATCGCTATTTTCTCTAAAAAAGATATTAGCAATCCTACAGTGAGGCAAACAACCTCACTTTTTAATTTATTTTTCCTCCGAATAGTCGCATTCCTTATTTGAGCATTTGATTTTCTTGCTTTTTGTTTCAACCAGTAAAGAACTGCATTTTGGACAATTTTTATTGATTGGTTTATCCCAATAAGCCTGGTCGCATTTCGGATACCTATTGCAGCCGTAAAATATTTTCGCTTTTCTCGTTCTTTTTTCAACAATTTTTCCCTCTTTGCATTTCGGGCAGGCGACTCCTAAGTCTTTTTCCGCCAACGATTCCGTATATTCGCATTTTGGAAAGCCGGAACAAGCATAGAACTTTCCGAATCTGCCTAATTTAATTATAAGAGGAGAACCGCACTTCGGACATATTTTATCCGTTTTTTCTTCCGCAATATCCTTCTTGGAAACTTCCTCGTATTTTTCCTTCAGATTTTTTGCAAAAGGCCCGTAGAATTTTTCCAAAACCAATATCAAATCATATCCGCCTGCGGCAATCGTGTCAAAATCCTCTTCCATTTTGGCGGTAAATTTAATATCAACAATTTGAGGAAAATGTTCAAGCAACAAATTTATAACAACTGTTCCTATCTCTGTCGGCTGAAATCTTTTTTGATCATTTTTTTCAATATAATTACGCTCCTGCACGGTTGAAATTATAGGAGCGTAAGTTGAAGGCCTTCCTATCCCGTTTTCTTCCAGAGCTTTAATCAGCGAAGCCTCCGTATAACGGGCCGGGGGCTGGGTAAAATGCTGGTTCGGGGAAAGTTCTATTAAATTTAATATCTCTCCTTTTTCAAGAGGAGGAATTTCTTTCTCTTCAAATTTAATAGGATAAACTTTCAAGAAGCCGTCAAACTTTAGAGTTTGGCCGTTGGTGCGGAAAGAATAGTTTTTGGCGTCAATATCGCAGGTTGTTGAATTAAAGATTGCCTGACTCATCTGACTGGCGATAAATCTTCGCCAAATCAAATCATAAAGCTTGATTTGGGCATCCATTTGTTTGTCTTTCTCCAAATCTTTGGCAATGGAATCAGGCGCGCGATTAGGGGAAGTCGGCCTTATTGCTTCATGGGCTTCCTGAGCTCCTTTGCTTTTTGTTTTGAATTTCCTGACTGAGCCCGGCCAATATTCTTTGCCGTATTGCGAATTTATAAAATCTTTTGCTTCAAAGAGAGCTGATTCGGAGAGATTCAAAGAATCAGTCCTGTGGTATGTTATAAATCCTTTTTCATATAAACCTTGGGCAACTCCCATTGTGAATTTAGCGGGGAATCTTAATTTTTTCCAAGCTTCCTGCTGAAGGGTGCTTGTAGTAAAAGGAGGAAGGGGATTTCTATTTACTTCCTTTTTTTCTATGTCCGTAACCGCATATTCCGCTTTTTCCAGATCTTTTATTATTTCATCGGCTTCTTTCTCATCTTTAATGTCCATTTTCCCGATATTTTTTCCCGCTTTTTTATTTAATACGGCTTCAAACTGAAGAGATTCAGTTTTCTTTGTTAATAGTGCCGTTATATCCCAATATTCCTGTGGTACGAATTTTTGAATTTCCTTTTCGCGCTCTACAACTAAAAGAACGGTTACTGATTGCACTCTGCCCGCGGAAAGACCTCTTGCCACCTTTTTCCATAAAAAAGGAGATAGTTTATATCCTACAATTCTATCCAAAATACGCCTTGTCTGTTGGGCGTTGACGAGATTCATATTCAGATCCCTGGGGTTTTTCAAAGATTCTTCAATTGCAGTCTTGGTAATTTCATGGAAAACGATTCTTTGATTCTTTTTTTCTTCATCCAAATCCAATACTTTAGCTATATGCCAGGCAATCGCTTCTCCTTCCCGGTCTTCATCAGTTGCCAGGATTATTGAATCCGCTTTTTTGGCTTCTATTTTCAAAGCTTTGATCGCTTTTCTGGCTTTCGGAGGGATCACATATTTTGGCGTGAAATCATTTTCAGTGTCTATGCCAAGTTCGCTTTTCGGCAAATCGCGGATATGACCGAAGGAAGATAGGACTTTAAAGTCAGGTCCTAAAAATTTTCCGATTGTTTTTGCTTTTGTCGGACTTTCAACAATAACTAAATTCATATTATTAAATTTGCCATTAGTCTTGATAGTTTAAATTTTCCTGCGTTTTTGTCAATATAGCATCTATTTACTTTTTTGTTCAAATGTTCTACTATTTTAGAAGGTGAGAGAAATGAAAACAACTCTAAATGCGACAATAATCAGCATTAAAAGATATCACGACGGCAAAAATTATCTTACTTATCAAATAACCGGTGAAACAGAAGAGAGATCAATGCTTATAGATGTTAAAGAGAACCCTGTAGATGGACTGAAAAAAGAAATTCAAAAGATAAACCGGGTAAAAAAAGAGAATGAACGTTTTATAGGTAAAGAAATAACTATAGAATTATAGATAGACGACAGTCTATCTTTTTTATTTTTCTCTCAATTTTTCAATTGATTCGGATAGCATCTGGCAATAAAGATTCAGGCCCACCTGATTGACGCTTCCTGATTGTTCTTTGCCGAGAATATTGCCCGCTCCTCTTATTTCCAAATCCTTCAAGGCAACTTTATAACCGGACCCGAGCTCTTCCGCTTTTTTCAGGGCATCAAGCCTCAACCTTGCTTTTTCATTAAGGTTTTCTCCGTAGAAAAAGTAAGCAAAAGCCTGTATATTCGATCTGCCCACCCGGCCCCGTATCTGGTAGGCCTGAGATAGGCCTAATTTTGCCGCATCGGCCACTATTAAAGTGTTTACATTGGGCAAATCCAGTCCGCTTTCAATAATAGTGGTTGCCATCAGAACATCAATCTTCTTATTCTGGAAATCATCCATTGATTTTATCATTTGGAATTCTGTCATTCTGCCGTGAACTATTCCCGTTCTTATATCAGGAATCAGGTCTTCCAGAAATTTTCTGGCAGAATCTATCGTTCCTACGCGGTTATGCAGATAATAAACCTGGCCTCGCCTTTTAATTTCGTTTTTAATTGCATTTTTTATTGTCCTTTCGTTCCAAGGAGAAATGTGTGTTTTAATGGATAACCTTGCTGCAGGGGGAGTTTGGATTAAACTAATGCCCTTTAATGACGATAAGGCCATATAAAGAGTTCTGGGTATGGGTGTAGCAGAGAGGCTTAAAACATCAAGGGTTGCCCTCATTTTTTTCAATTTCTCCTTTTGTCTGACGCCGAATCTTTGCTCGTCGTCAATAATTAAAAGTCCTAAATCTTTAAATTCAACGTCCTGTGATAATAGGCGATGGGTTCCGATAACAAAGTCTGTTTTTCCTTCTTTTAAATTCCTGATTATATTTTTCTGCTCTTTTTTTGATTGAAGTCTGGAAAGCAATGCTGCGTTTACCGGAAAATCATTTAAACGTTTTCTGAAATTCTGAAAATGTTGATTAGCCAAAATGGTGGTGGGACATAATATAGCCACCTGTTTCCCAGACCGTATGACTTTAAAAGCAGCCCTTAAGGCAACTTCCGTTTTTCCGAATCCGACGTCACCGCATACTATTCTGTCCATCGGCTTGTCTTTTTCCAGATCTTCATATATATCCTTGATTGCCTCGGCCTGATCAGGAGTTTCTTCAAAAGCAAAACTTTCATCAAAGCTTCTTTGTATTTCATCGCCGGCAAGATAGGGAGGCCTCACGGCTATTTCGCGCTCCGCATACAGTGTCAGAAGTTCCCTTGCCAGTTTTTCGATTTCCTCCTTCACTTTCTTTTTAGTTTTTATCCACAGCGAGCTGCCCAGCCGGGATATTTTCGGATCTGTAAATCCAAGATAACGGCTTAATTTCCTTTCTAGACCCAAAGGAACATATAACTTATCGCCTGAGGCATAGTCCAGAATATAATATTCGCCTCCACTGATTTTTTGTTTTTCCTTATATATTCCAACGCCGTGATCCAAATGAACGACATAGTCGCCGGCTTTCAAAGAACCTAGTTGAGAGAAAATCTTTTGGCGCTTAAGTTTTTTTATTATCCGGTCTTTTATTTCTTTTTCTTCATCTTCGTTTTTTATTTCAACAGGCAGTTTTTCAATATTATCAATAAGGTTGCCGAAAAAATCCAAACGTATCGCATAATTCATATTCAAAGGGAAAATTTCAATTATTCCTCCTTTTCTTGAAAACTCGCCGGGTTCCGAAACAGTCTGGACCTTTTCATATCCCATTTCATCAAGCTTTCTTAAAAATTCGGAAAACTGGTATATTTGCCCTTTCTCTAATAAAATAATGTTGTCTTCAAAAAAATTCCGGGTCTTTCTCGCTTCCAGGATCTTTTCCAAATTTTCTTCAAACCAAAAATTATTCTTTTCCAGGAAATAGGGGGACAGGCTGACTATTAAAATTTTTTTGTCTTGACAATTCATTTAATTAGAGTATAATAAATAAAGAAGTGAAAAAATGACCGGAAAGAAAGAAATAACTGCCGCGGAAGTAAAAGAGGAAATAAAAAAAGGGTTGAGGAATTTTAACGGAGCAACCATCAAGGGTAATCTGTATCTCGGAGGAGCAACCATCGAGGGCGATCTGGATTTCAGAGGAGCAACCATCAAGGGCGATCTGAATTTCGGAAGAGCACCCATCGAGGGTAATCTGTATCTCGGAGGAGCAACCATCGAGGGTAATCTGTATCTCGGAGGAGCAACCATCGAGGGCGAGCTGGATTTTTCGACTAAGGAAGGGCCAACTAAAATCTATGTTTCACCAGAAATGGCCGAAAGAGTTCATTTTGCGGCTCCAAACATCCCATTAGTTATGGAAACTAAACCCCGGTAAATTTTTTTTAATTACCGGTTTTTTTTATTTATTAAACTCATTCATCGCTTTCTCAATATTCTCTTTTACCGCCGTTGAGATTGCTTTGCAAACGGTTTTTGAAATTTCATCAATAGTTTTTCCTTCTTCTCTGTTGAAATTTTTAAGAACAAACTCTTCAGTCTTTGCAGGTTTTCCTGCGGCGGGAGCAATGCCAATTCTGAACCTTGTAAAATCATTTGTTCCTAATGCGTCAATTATTGACTGCACTCCCTTTTGTCCTGCTGAATTTCTTCCAATAGAAATTTTTAATTTTCCTACCGGCAAATCAATATCGTCGTTGATTACGAACAGATATTTAATATTCATCTTCAAATTTTTAAAAATCATTCTTACCGCTGATCCGGATGAGTTCATAAAAGTTTGTGGTTTGGCAAGAAATATTTCTTTGCCATCAATTTCGCCCTCCGATATATCGGCATTAAATTTTTTTGAAAAGGCAAAATCAGGGAAATTATTTTCCTTGGCGAATTTATCAATAATCCTAAAACCCATATTATGCCTGGTATTTTTATACTTCTCCCCGGGATTGCCCAGGCCTATAATTAAAATCATATATTCCAATTATAGCATTTAGATTTATTTAAGGCATTTGCGGGGACTTGCGAAAGGAAGAAATTTCATATATAATAAGTTATAATTAAAAAGGAAATATGTTTAAAAATACCCTAATTTATATTTGGGAAGTTGCTAAAATTGTAATCATAGCAATGCTGATTGTGGTGCCAATTAGGTATTTCATATTTCAGCCTTTCTTGGTTAAAGGGCAATCCATGGAGCCCAGTTTTGAGAATGGAGATTATCTGATTGTTGATGAAATTTCTTACCGTTTCACTGCTCCCAAAAGAGGAGATGTCATAGTTTTTAAATATCCCAATAATCCTTCCCAGCGATATATAAAGAGGATAATCGGTCTTCCCGGAGAAACAATAGAAATTAAGGATGGCAGAGCATCAATTATTGACGACAAAGGAAATGTTAAAATCTTAGATGAAGCTTATCTTCCTTTAGGATTGGAAACTCCAGGCATTATCAAGACTACTATGGGGCCGAATGAACTTTTTGTGATGGGCGATAATAGGGCAGCTTCATCTGATTCCAGACGCTGGGGGAAACTTGATGAAAAATTTATAATTGGAAAAGTGGCCATAAGGGCTTGGCCATTTGCCGCATTGGCAATGATAGAAGCCCCTGCTTACTAAATTTATGAAAAGACAAAGAATAACTGCGCCAACGGGCATGCACGATATATTGCCCGATATGCAGCCTTACTATAAAAAAGTTTATAAGGCCTTAGAAGACATCGCGGATTTTTATGATTTCCAGAAAATTGACACTCCGATTGTAGAACAATTGGAACTTTTCGAGAAAGGAACAGGAAGTTCTACAGATGTGGTTCAAAAGCAAATGTATTCTTTTAAAACCAAAGGCGGAGATACTCTGGCTCTTAGACCGGAATTCACGCCGGGCATCTGTCGTTCTTATATAGAGCACGGCATGTTTAACCTTCCTCAACCGGTAAAAGTTTGGTTTTACGGACCTCTTTTCAGATATGAAAGGCCGCAAGCCGGCAGATATAGGCAATTCAACCAATGCGGTTTTGAAATCATAGGAGATGAAAATCCGGTAATAGACGCCCAAGTCATCCAGATTTTCTACAATCTTCTAAAGGAATTGAAATTCAAAAACCTTATGATTGAAATAAACAGCATTGGGGATAACCAATGCCGTCCTTATTATAAGAAATCACTTGCTAACTATTTCAAATACCGGGAGGCCCAGCTTTGTTCCGACTGCAGGAGAAGATTAAAAGAAAATCCATTAAGAATTCTTGATTGCAAAGAAGAAAAATGCCAGAGGATCAAAAGCCAGGCGCCTCAGATGATTGATTACTTATGTGAAGGATGTAAATCGCATTTCAAGAAAGTTCTGGAATTTTTGGACGAACTGGAGCTACCTTATCATTTAAACCCGTTCTTAGTAAGAGGCCTGGATTATTATACAAAAACAGTTTTTGAAATATTTGAAGACTCAAAAGGGACGGAAGGGGTTAATCTTAATTCAGCATTGGTTGGAGGGGGGAGATACGACGCATTAATTAAAGTGCTTTTCGGAAAAGACACGCCGGCCTGCGGCGGAGCGGCCGGAGTAGAGAGAATAGTGGAATCTCTTAAGGAAAAAATAAAGGGTTTTTCTGTCTCCAATCCGAAATTTTTCCTGGCCCAACTCGGAACAATGGCTAAAAGAAAGAGTCTGCGCCTAATAGAGGAATTAAGAGTGGAAAAGATCAAAATTGCAGAGACGCTTGGCAGGGATTCTCTTAAGACCCAACTTCGCACTGCAGGCAGAATAGGGGTAGATTATGCTTTAATCCTAGGACAGAGAGAAGCTTTGGAAGATACAATTATTATCAGGAATATGGCAACTGGAAAGCAGGATACAGTGAAATTAAACAAGGCGGTAGCGGAGATAAAGAAAAGAATTAAATGATTTATGGATTGTATTTTCTGCAAAATAATAAAGAAAGAATCTCCTTCAATGATTATTTACGAAGATAAGGACATTATTGCATTTCAGAATATCCGGCCTTTAGCCCCAGTTCACATATTGGTAGTTCCAAAAGAGCATATTCCCTCCGTGGATCAATTAGAAGAGAAACATAAGGATTTAGTGGGAAAAATATTCTTAACCGCAAAAAAAGTTGCTGCGGATCAAGGAATAGCCGGTGCATATAAAATTGTTTTCAATGTAGGAGAAGGAGGCGGCCAGATTGTCTTTCATTTGCACCTTCATCTTTTAGGAGGATGGAAGAGCAAGGAAGACATTGATATGCCCGGAATGCCGTAATTCATAATTGACTTTATTGGTTCAGAACGCTATATATCATATATATTAATTATTAATTAAATTATTATGCCAGTAGAAATTAAAAAAACTGAAAGAGAAACCAGTCAGGCTCTAATTCATCGCTTCAAAAAGGCCGTTCAGCAAAGCGGAGTTTTATTGCAGGCGAGAAAAGGACTTTTTACAAAACGCATTAAAGGCAGGAATTCGCAGAAAAAAGCGGCTTTAAGGAGAGTAATAATCAGGAAGGAATATGAAAGAGATCAAAAAATGTCAAAGCCGAAAGAAAGAAGTTTTAGAAAAGTAAGATAAATTTTATTGTGGCATTATTAAAACAACAAATTCAACAGCGCCTTATTGATGCTTTGAAAAATAAAAAGGAACTTGAAGTTTCCACATTACGGCTTGTTATTTCCGCAATCGGCAATAAGGAAATAGAAAAAAGGACTAAATTGGTCAAACAAGAGCCGAATCTACCGGAAGCAGAAATGGTTAAAAAAAGCCAATTGACTGAAGAAGAAATTATGGAAGTTATCTCAAACGAAGCCAAAAAAAGAAAAGAATCAATTCTGGCTTTTGAACAAGGAAACAGGCCGGAATTGGCTGAAAAAGAGAAAGAAGAAATAGCCATTTTAAAGGTTTATCTGCCCGAACAGCTTAGTGAGGAAGAAGTGAGAAAAATAGTTAAAGATGCCATAGCCGCCTTGCGGGCGAGCCTCGCTCCAGAGGAGCGGGAAAAAACCGGAATTAATATGGGCCTTGTAATGAAGGAAATAATGCCTCTGACTAAAGGGAGAGCGGATGGAGCCTTAACCAGTACGATTGTGAAGGAATTATTAGGGAAATAAGATGATTGAAATTAATAATTTAACCGAGGGGAAAATATCCTCGAAATTCCTTAAAAAAATCATTGAGTTTGTTTTAAAAGGAGAAAAGAAGAAGGGTGATATATCGCTTGCAATTGTGGATAGTTCTAGAATCAAGGAATTAAATAAGCAATACAGAAAGAAGAACAAAGCAACGGATGTTCTTTCATTTTTGGCAAAAAACCAGTTAGATGATAAATTTAATGCAGGAGAGAATTATTTAGGGGAAATTGTAATATGTCCTGAATATATTAAGGAGAAAAATAAGGAAGCTGGATTAGTTTTTAAAAAAGGATTAACCAGGGCATTAATTCATTCGGTTTTGCACCTTTTGGAATATGACCACGAAAAATCAAAGTCTAAAAGAAGCAAAATGGAAGAGAGGGAAAGATTCTTTTTTAAAAGAATCTGATTATCCTCCTATAAGGGAAAAACTATAAATTTACATGCCGAAACCAAAAATCATCAGCGCCATAGATATAGGAACAAGTTCAATTAAAGGATTGACCGTTATAAAAGACGCCAATACTTTGGAAATTTTATCTAAGGTAAATATGGCGTCTTTTGGAATAAGGAAAGGAGTGGTCGTTAATATTGATGAGGTTTCTCAAAGAATAAGCAAGGTTATTGCCCAGATGGAGGACGAAAGCGGAGAGAAGATTAATGAAATAATTACAAATATTAACGGTAGTCACATATTTTCCATCCCATCCCGAGGAACGGTAGTGGTTTCAAGGGCTGATGAGAGAATATCGGCGGAAGATATAGACAGGGTAATGCAGGCCGCTCAGGCTTTCCCGCTCACTTCCAATAAAGAAATTCTTGATATTTTTCCAAGGGAATTTATTGTTGACGGAGAAGGAGGAGTAAGAGAACCGGAAGGCATGAGAGGGAGGCGTCTTGAAGTTGAAATTTTGGCTCTGTGCACTTTTTCTCCATATTTTAAAAATTGCACCAATGCTGTATTAAATTCTGATTTGAAGATAAGCGATATAATTCCTTCGCCTTTAGCCGCCGCCAGGGCTGTTTTAACATCACAACAGAAGGAACTGGGTTCTTGCGTTATAGATATCGGCGCAGGAACAACCGGTTTTGCCGCTTATGAAGAAGGCAATTTGGTTTACGCGGCGGTACTTCCCGTAGGTTCCGCCCATATTACCAATGATATCGCTGTTTTTTTAAAAACAAATATTGAAACTGCTGAAAAGATAAAGAGGGAATACGGCACTTGCATATTGTCTAATTCAAAAGGAAGAAAGGATATAAGGGTTGATGTGCAAGGAGAAGAGAATCCTATTGTTTTTTCCCAAAAAGATTTAACCGGCATAATCAACGACAGGATTTCCGAGATTTTTGGAGAAGTAAGTAAGATATTGAAAAAAATAACGCCAAATTATGTTTTTCCCGGAGGAGTAGTAATAACTGGCGGAGGGGCTAAATTGCCGAAAATTCCGGAATTCGCCAAGAACGAATTGAAATTACCCTGCCGTTTGGGAGTTTGCGAGGAATTAAAAGGATATGACGGAGATCATTCCTTCAGTACGTCTGCAGGATTGATTTTAATGGCTTTAGATGAACATAATGTAAAAGAGGAGCCAAAAATAGAAAATGTGTTTTCTAAACTAAAAAAGATTTTTAAGGAATTTATACCCTAATGGCGACTAAAATAAAAGTAATCGGAGTAGGCGGTTCCGGAGGGAATGCCGTTTCAAGAATGACTTCCTGTAAAATACAGGGAATTGATTTGATTGCTATAAATACCGATGCCCAGGATCTTTTAAAATGTAAGGCTTCCCAGAAAATAAGGATTGGTAGGATTTTAACCAAGGGCTTGGGAACAGGAATGAATCCTGAAATCGGAAGATTGGCGGCGGAAGAAAACAAAGGAGAAATTGAAGAAGTTTTAAAAGGAGCGGATATGGTTTTTATCGCCTGCGGTTTGGGCGGAGGAACCGGGAGCGGAGCTGCTCCTGTCATCGCCGAAATTGCAAAAAACAAGGGAATTTTAACAGTTGCGGTAGTCACAAAACCTTTTTCATTTGAAGGATCTCAAAGGGCAAAAGTGGCGAAAGACGCTTTAGAACAGTTAAAAAGCAGGGTAGATACTTTACTCGTTATTTCCAACGACAAAATCCTTTCTTTAATTGACAATAATGCGACCGTAGTTTCGGCCTTATGGTCTTGTGATGAAGTTTTGCGCCAGGCAGTACAAGGAATTTCAGATTTAATTTCAGTACCAGGAATTATCAATGTTGATTATGCGGATATTAAATCAATTATGAGAGACGCGGGAATTGCTATTTTCGGCGTAGGACAGGCAGAAGGAGAGCAAAATGTTGAAAATGCCGTAAAAATGGCAATCAATTCTCCTTTGTTGAATATTCCGATCGAGGGAGCAAAGGGAATATTGTTTAATATTTCAGGAGGGGATGACTTGAGTCTTTCACAGATTGATGAAGCGGCTAAAATTATCACGCAAAATATATCCAAAGAAGCCAAGGTTATTTTCGGAGCCACAAAGGATAAAAGTTTGAAGAAAGGGGAGGTAAAAGTTACCGTTCTGGCCACCGGCTTCGCTACCCTTTAAATAACGGAGGTTTCCTTAAAACTAATCCGGGATTAGTTTTGACGGGGGTTTTTATTCCAGATATGATTTTCTTGTGAGCGCTTCAAATTCATTTTTTATAGTCTTGCTTTCTTTTATCGCCGGAGTCTTTTTGAATTCCATTATTTCTAATCCGTTGCCAGTTCTGCTGGCCTTTTTTGTTCCAGGGATTATTTTAGTATTTATATTCAGGAGAGAAAAAACAATATTGGTCGGGTTCTGCTTTTTATTTCTATTGGCGGGAGTTTTACGCCATCAAGCTGTTTTATTTGAAATAGAAAATTCAGAATTGCGAAATTATAACAATAAAAAAGAAACCGCAGTATTGGAGGGAGTGGTGGCAAAAGAACCTTCAAACAGTACAAAAACCGTTAAATTAACAATAGAAACGCAATTATTAAACGGAAAAGAAACAAAAGGGAAAATTTTAATAACAACTTACCGTTATCCTCAATATCGCTATGGAGATAAATTGAAAATTACGGGGAAACTACAGAACCCTCCGGATTTGGGAGATTTTAATTACGCGGATTTTTTGAAAAAAGACGGCATTTATTCCGTAATGTCCTGGCCGAAAATTGAGTTGGAGGAATCCGGTTTAGGCAATCCCATTATGGCGGCGCTGTTTTCTTTTAAAGAAAAATATAAAGAAATTTTTCAAAGCTATCTTTCTCCTCCCCAGCTTGGAATTGCAGAGGCGCTGATATTTGGAGACGAATCCGAACTTTCATCCGCCTGGAAAGAAAAATTGAATATAACCGGCACCCGCCATATTGCCGCGGTTTCCGGCATGAACATCACCATTATTTCCGTTATGATTTTATCTTCTTTTTTGGCGCTGGGGTTATGGAGGAAACAGGCGTTTATCGCTTCAATAATTATTCTCATTCTGTTTATTCTCTTAATAGGAGCGCCCGCTTCGGCGGTCAGAGCCGGAATTATGGCGGGAATTCTGATGATTGCCCAATATTTTGGGAGAATGTCATCGGCAAACAGGGCAGTATTATTTGCTGGTTTTTTAATGATATTGCAAAATCCTTTGATTTTGACGCTGGATATAGGATTTCAACTGTCGTTTTTGGCCATTCTCGGACTGGTCAACCTTCAGCCGTTTTTATTGGATTTTTTGAGGAAAATTCCCGAGCCCGTTTATTTTCCGATAAGAACCGCTTTATCCGCCACAATGGCCGCCCAAATTTTTACCTTGCCCATTCTGATTTATAATTTCGGCAGAATACCGATATTTTCCTTATTATCCAATATTTTGATTGTGCCGTTTTTAGCTCCGCTTACTGTTTTTCTTATTTTCTTCGGATTATCCGGAATTATATTTTCTTTTTTGGCCCAGATAATTTCCTGGCCTGCCTGGCTGTTTCTGACTTACATTGTTTTTTTAATTGAAGAATTTGCAAAATTGCCTTTTGCCGCAGTTAATATTGAAAATGTGCATTGGATATGGCTTATTATTTCCTATCTTGTTTTAATTGTTTTTGTACGATATTTGCAGGACAGGCAAAGATTCAGAATAATAACGCCTTAAATGCCGTTTTGAATTAAGATTAATAATTGATATAATATATTAATTTATATGGACTCAAACAACGAAATAAAAAAAGCGGAATTTAAGTCAAAAGGAAAGGCATGGATTGTGTCTGTTAGTATGGGGTATGGTCATCAAAGGACGGCGTATCCTTTGAGGAATTTAGCATTCGGAGGGAAAATAATTAACGCCAATGATTACGAGGGAATTTCAGATTACGACAAGAAAACCTGGGAAAATAAACAAGGCGGATATGAATTCATTTCTCAATTCAAAAGGATACCTTATATAGGAGAGCTGGCTTTCTATATTTTTAACGAGTATCAGAAAATTCGCGGTTTTTATCCCAAAACCGATTTATCCAAGCCTAATTTTCCTTTAAAGCATGAATTAGATTTGATTCGTAAGGGATTTGGCAGAAATTTCATCGCCACCTTGAAAGGAAGACAAGGAAAGCTGCCTTTTGTAACCACTTTTTTCATTCCTGCTTTTATGGCAGAAACGCACAAGTATCCGGGCGAAATTTTCTGCGTTATTTGCGACGCGGATATTTCCCGCACTTGGGCTCCGTTGGAACCAAAAAAAAGCAGAATTAAATATTTTGCGCCAACTTCTTGGGTTGTTGAAAGACTGAAACTTTACGGAGTGCCGGAAAGAAATATTTTTTTCACGGGCTACCCTTTACCGCTTGAAAATATCGGTAACCAAAGCATGGATATCTTAAAAGAAGATTTGAGACACAGGATGGTAAATTTGGATCCTGAGAAAAAATTTCTGAAACCCTACCACGCCCTTGTTAAAGATTATCTTGGAGATTTGCCGAAGAGAGCCGATCATCCTTTAACGTTGATGTTTTGCGTCGGCGGAGCGGGCGCCCAGAAAGAACTGGGGATAAGACTATTGAACTCCTTGTCAAAAAAGATCAGAGAAAGAAAAATAAGAATTATTTTTTCGGCGGGAATAAAGAAGAATGTAAACGATTACTTTTTGAAAAATATTGAAAAAATGGATCTTAATAAATATCTCGGCAGCAGTTTGGAGGTTATTTTTTCCGAAAATACTGAGAGTTATTTTGAAAAATTCAATCAAAGCCTCCGGAAAACTGATATTTTATGGACAAAGCCGTCAGAACTTTCTTTTTATTGCGCTTTAGGGATACCGATTATGGTCGCCCCAACGATCGGTTATCAGGAAGAATTCAATAAAAGATGGCTTTTGCGCATAGGTACAGGAATTATTCAGGAGAATCCGGATTTTGCCGATGAATGGCTTTTTGATTTTTTAAATGGCGGGAGATTCGCAGAATCAGCGCTTGAAGGTTTTATTAACGCCGAAAAACTTGGAACTCTGAAAATTAAGAATATAATTTCAAAGATATAATGGAAGTAATTTGGCTAGTATTTACAATAGTTTCTTATTTCTTATTTGCCCTGGTGGCTTTGGTTGATAAATATGTGATAAAGGGAGGCTATATTCCCAGTGCTAAGATTTATGCTTTTTATGTTTGTTTATCAAGCGTTTTCGCCCTCTTTTTAATTCCTCTCGGTTTTTATATTCCTTCAGCATACGATATCGCCTTGAGCTTATTGGCGGGAGCAGTTATAGTTTTTGGCCTGTTCGCTTTTTATACAGGTCTCCAACATTTTGAAGCCTCAAGATTCGTTCCTGCTTTTGGCGGTTTTCTACCCCTTTTCACTTTCGCCTTCAGTTATTATTTATCCCCGGAAAAATTTCTTGGAAAAACGGAAATAATCGCCTTCATTCTTTTAGTATTAGGCAGTGTTTTAATTTCCCTTGGACAAAAAACTAAAGTTGCTCAAGGGCTTTTACGCATGGCCATAATTACGGCTTTTTTATTCTCGGCTAATTTAGTTTTAGCAAAACTCGTTTTTCTAAATCAGCCTTTTTGGTCAGGTTTCATATGGATGAGAATAGGCGCAGTTCTTATTGCTCCATTTTTTCTGATATTCAAGGAA
>JAUSNC010000066.1 GCA_030645645.1 Candidatus Parcubacteria bacterium | reverse complement strand
GCAATCAGGAGAATATAGGAAGATTGGAAAACATAGGACATTGCCCAGCCAAAAGCGATTATAAACAGCAAAAAGCCTGCCAAATAAAGCCAGGTCTTTTGCACGTTTTTTTCGGCAAGAGTATAGAGAGTAGCCATTGGTAATAACAGGAATTAAAATTTCACCTGAACCGGCTGTTTTTCCGCCGGCTCTTCTATCTCAAAGAATTCCTGCTTCTTGAAATTGAAAGTTCCTGCCACGAGATTCGCCGGGAAGACCTCTATTTGAATATTGAAATCCCGGACATTTGTGTTGTAAAACCGGCGGGATGCCTGTATTTTATTCTCCGTATCGGATAATTCCTGCTGGAGCGCCAGGAAATTCTGCGATGCTTTCAAATCTGGATAATTTTCAGTCACGGCGAAAAGGGTTTTCAATGTTCCAGAAAGGATATTTTCGGCCTGAGCTTTTTCTCCGACTGTTTTTGCGCCTAAAGCAAGACTCCTTGCCGTAGAAACCTTTTCAAATATTTCCTTTTCATGGGTGGCGTACCCTTTTACCGTTTCAACTAAATTGGGAATCAGATCATGCCTCCTTTTCAGCTGGACGTCTATGTCTGACCAAGCTTCCTGCGTCCTATTGCGGAGGGTGATAAGCCGATTATATACGCTGACCAGCCAAAGACCTGCAATTCCTAAAATTAATGCTATTACTATAAGAAAGTCCATATTTTTTAAATTTAGTGATTAAAGTTCTCTATATTCAGTATATATAATCCAGAGTGTTTTTACAAACCGAAAACCGCATTTCAATGCGGTCTTAGGATTATATTTTAATGCAGAAGGAAGATTAGCGCGTTACTTGAACTGCTCCCAATTGAGCGCTCGGAGCCTCAACTGTAATTCTGCCTGTAACGGCATCTTTAAAAATATTGTAATTAGTGTCATAGGAGGAGCAACTGGTGTAGGAACCGTTTTGAGGATCATACGGCATTGTTCCCAAATAGGTAGGGACTATACAACTGCAAATATCATATTGGCCGGCACCATTACCCATTATAGTGGCTGTGGCCGGAACCTCTCCTGCGGCACAGGTAAACACTCCTCTGTTATCTATTACATTCTGATAAATGGCATTTACCATGGTGGTTAATCCGCTCCATCTGTTTGCATCGTTTGCCTGGGCGAATTGCTTGAAAGGATTTATGGCAACCAAAGATGTTCCCATTAAAACCACCAGAATACCTATAACTATCAAAAGCTCTATTAAAGTAAAACCTTTTTGATTCATAATATTAATTCTTTAATTTACTTCTTTCGACCTTTTGGAATGAAATTTATTCCTTCTTTTTCCGGATTTTCCATTAATCCCCTGAAAGCGGCGCCTATTGCCACCGAATACAGTAAAGGATTTATTTCTTCAGCCTTCTTGATATTTTCCTTTCTTTTCAGCAGATCTATATTTATTTTAAGCCATGGGTCAAAGAGTGCAACCGGCAAAGACAAATTCTGGCTGAGGTATTCCGGTAAATCAGGCAGATTAGCCGATCCTCCGATAAGGATTATTTCCGTGATTTTATTCTGGTTTTTTTCCTGGAAATATTCCAGATTTCGGCTTATTTCCTTGATCAGATTTGAAATATCTTTTTGCAGAATAAGAAATACTCTTCCTTCTTTTTTCTCCAAACTGAGGCCGTCTTCCCTTTTCATCTTTTCGGCCGATTCCAAGGAAACCTTCAAACTTTCCGAAATTGCCTTAGTTAAATTATCTCCGGCGGAATTCAGGGATACGCTGAATTTCAGCTTATCATGATCAAAAACGGATAAATTCGTAACCTTTGCTCCTATATCTATAACCATCACTGATGATTTTTGCTTCCCTAGAATTCTTGCAAGGCTTTCAGACTCGTTTTCAAAAGCCAAAGATTCTAATCCGCAGTCTTTAAAAACGTTAAAATACTCCGAGATAACATCTTTTGGAACGGCGGAAATAATTATTCCTTCTTTATTTTCCCGGAAATCAATCTGGAGCTCCTCTAAGGAATAAGGAAAAGACTGCAAAACGGATTCTCTGATAAAAGATTCAGTTTCTTCCTTTTTAAAGCCTTGGGGATAATCAAAGAACCGGCTAAAACTTTTTGATTCGGGAAGAGAAAAAATAACCTTATTTGTTTTTAATATTCCAAATTGGGGATTACTAATTAGCTTTTGTAAAGAATCCTTCAATAAATCTTTTTTAAGTATTTTTCCCTCCTGGATTATTCCAGGTTCAAAAATTGTCCTGGTAATGCAGGATAATTTAGGTCTGGCAGAAGAACCTTCTAAATCAATTATTTCCGCTGAATAATCGGATATGTCTAAACCGAACGCAGGTTTTTTAAAAAGATTAAACATAATTTAAAAGTCAGAGACCTGAATCCAGGAAATAATGGTTATTTTCGGATCCAATTGGCCGACCGTTATCTTTATTTTTCTCACTTGATTCAAAGAATCAGCGGAAACCTTTATTATCCAATTTCCTTCAATAGGCAGAATTGAACACTGGCCTTCGGGAAAAACCAAATTCTCATTTCCTTGATAGGCACTATTCTTTCTCAATTCGCGAAGGGCTTTCTCGGCGCAAAGATTTGCCAGATAGTAGGATTGGGATGATTGGATTTTCTTAGAGCTCATATTCGCCTCCCCTATGCTGAACAAGCTGACATCCAATCCTATCATCAAAGCAACTGCTGAAATTATCAGTACGGTGATTAATGCTATAAATCCTTGTTGTTCTTTTAATTCTACCATTATGGAGCTGAATTTAATAAGACAGCGCTTGATTTTAAATCAAGCTCCGCATTATATTCATTCAGATTTTCAGGGTTTAAATGGCTGACTGACATTTCTATCCTGACAATCTCGGGGCTTAAAGGATAGGAAAGATTTGTGAAAAGCAGATTATTTACAAAAACTGCGTCTGCGGTCAATTTTACCGGAGCACCTGCTCCTTGAGTTATTGTTAAATATCCGTCTGTTATTTCAAATATTGTAGGATTAAGGCCTGAGTCCGGCATTGATAAAGAAATGGAATTCAAAGAAGCGCCAGGCAATGGAAAATTCACGGCCTGGGCCTTTCTTATTTCCCCCACCATCTTATCCATGGCGAATCTTGAGCTGTAACGCACTTCCTGATAGGAAGTTTCTTTTGTACTGCCAAAAATTATGTTCCACAGAAATCCGGTCATTAAAAAAAGAATCGTGCCGGTTATGGCTAAATATATCGTAAGTTCAATTAAAGTGAAGGCGTTCTTTTTCATAATATTAAGGTATTGCCCATTGGCAACCTGACTGAGCCTGACAGAACGTCTGGCTTGAAAAACTGCTGCAGGATTGGCAGGTTCCCTGACATCTATTGGATGACCAGCTGCATCCTGTTTGGGCCCGGCAAGCATTCCTATTGTTAAAGCTTGAGCAAGGAGTGCAGGTTCCCTGGCAGACAGCGATAGCTTGCCAATTAGTAAAATAAGTAAAAAGGCTTGTTTCCTGCAGCCTGCCTCCTTCTGTTTGCCAAATAATCTTTGAAATTATTTTCTTTTGATCGGCCGCTATGTCTTCTATGGTAATAATTCTTTTCCCGTTGGGCAATTGCAAGGATACGTTTTCTTCAATTCCCTGAAAAATCCACTTATTATCTATTATTGCCAAACCATAAGTGCCGGCGGAAAGACTGTTCCAGGAATTATCACGCACGGATCTCGCCGCTTCCAATCCCTCCGCAGCCAAAAAAGAAGATTTGGTAAAATCATCCGAAATGCGCCCCGCCAGATAACTGTCCAAAACGAAAAGAACAAGACCCTGGGCAATCAGGATAAAAACTCCAACTGCAATCGTTAATTCCAATAATGACTGGCCCGCCTGTGCTCTGGCGAGCTCCGGCGAGGCAAAGCCCCTTTCTTTAATTGTCTTTAAATTATTCATTGAAGATTGATTAATCCTGCTTCGTTAATGTTTATCGTCTTTGTCGCGCCGTTTCCGGCAATACTGATATTTCCTCCGAGCAACGCCTCTTGCCATAGACAAACTGACTGGATAGAACAAGTAGGCGGACTTAAGAAACTGCTGCAGGATTGGCAGGTTCCCCGACATATTCCGCCTGACCAATTGCATCCTGCTTGGGCCTGGCATGGATTTTTACTGCCGAACTGATCGCAGGGAGTGCAAATGCCTGAACAAAAAGCCGGAGAAATTTCATTGGGCAGGCCTTCTGATTTTGAAAAAACTATTTCCTTCAATCCGCTTAAAGCATCTGTTGGCGCAAGATTGAAAATCTGATCAAAGGCAATATCGCGGCCGGCATAGGAATCGCCTTTAAAGGAAATATATCTTGCCGTTTCAAAATAAATGCCGAAGCCGGAATCTGATTCAACAGACATTGCTTTTGACTGGGTTTCTCTTAATGCCTGCAGAATTCCCTTGGTATCTGACTGCATCTGCTGGCTTCTGTAGAAATCCAGGGTGGCAGGAACGGAAAAAGAAGCCATTGCCGCTATTATGGCCATTACTATTAAAAGTTCTAAAATGGTAATTCCTTTATTGTTCACGTCCAGGCTTATCTAAACTTAAATTCTCCCGTAAATTTATAAATTGGAGTAATTACGGCTAAAGCGATAAAGGCCACAAAAAGACCGACAATAATCAGAAGAGCGGGCTCTATTGTGGCTGAAATATTCTTCAGTGCTTGAGACGTCTCCCTTTCATAAAATTTAGCGAGATAAAGGAAGCTTTCTTCCAGGGTTCCTGATTTCTCGCCGACTGAAACCATCTGGGAAAAAATCGGGAAGAATATTTTAGGATCTTTTTTCAATCCCTGGCTTATCTTCTCGCCTTTTTCAACGGCATTGCGCAACTCAAGGATTTTCTGTTTATAGACTTCATTTGAGATGCTATGAGAACAAATTTCCAATGAATCCAATATGGGCATCCCGCTTTTTAAAAGAGTGAAAAATATCCTGGCAAAACGGGCAAGATTGATGTTTTTGGAAATTGGTCCGGTAAACGGCAATGAAAGAATTATTTTATCAAAAATAAACTTGATTTTCTTTATTTTCAAAAGCATTCTGAATCCGAAAACCCCCAGAACCAGCAAAGCCAATATTAAAATTCCGTATCTTTGAAGAATAAAGACGCTTCTAATAAGTATCTTTGTCAAAAATGGCAAATCAACTCCTAGAATCTGAAATAATTGAGTGAGCTTTGGAAGAATAAAAAAGGAAACTCCGAAAGCTATTCCCAAAGCCATGACAATAATAATTATAGGATAAGCCATGGCGCTTTTCACCGTGCTCTGCATTTCATATTCGGATTTCATATTGTCGGAAAGATACTGGAGATTTTCTTCCAAACTTCCTGATTCTTCTCCGACCCTCACTGCGCTCGAAAAAAAACTGTCAAAAATTTTAGGATGATTCTCTAAGCTTTTAGACAATGTTTCCCCTTCCATAACCCTTTTTAATATGTCACCTATCGCTTTTTTAAAAGTTTTGTTTTTTGATTCATTCCTCAATGTCTCTAAGGCTTCGGTAATTGAAATCCCTCCCTTTATCATCAGGGAAAGATGTTCAGCGAAAAACATTTTTTCTTTTTGTGGAACTGAAAACATATTATTTTACTGCTCTTAATACCTCTTCCAAGGTTGTTACTCCTTTTTCCACTTTTCTTAATCCGTCTTCAATCATTAGCGACATTCCTTCTTTCCTTCCTTCTTCCTTTATCTGATAGGCGTCTTTTTTCTCAATTACCATCTTTTTTATTGATTCAGACATTTCCAAAACTTCAAATATTCCCAACCTGCCGAGATACCCAGTTCCCTGGCAAAGATCGCATCCTTTTCCACGGTAGAGAAGAATTTTATCTTCTTTTGTTTTTGGGAGCATATTAATAAATTCTTTCGGCAAGAGCTTTGAAATATCGGATAAAGGAACCTCATAGCTTTCAATGCACTGTGGACATATCTTCCTGACCAATCTCTGGGATATTACGACATTGACGCAGGAAGTTATCAGAAACGGCTCAACTTCCATATCCGACAATCTGGTTAAACTGGTGCCCGCGTCTATTGCATGAAAAGTAGAAAGCACAAGATGGCCGGTTAAAGCGGCATTGACCGCCAGCTTAGCCGTCTCAATATCCCTTATTTCCCCGACCATGATAATATCCGGATTCTGCCGCATAATGGCCTTTAATCCTTCAGAAAAAGTGAGGTTGGTTTTTTGATTAACCTGAACCTGGTTAATGCCTTCGATATCATATTCAATCGGATCTTCAATCGTGCAAATATTCACTTCTCTCCTGTTTAGAATTTTCAGCGCGGCATAAAGGGTGGTCGTTTTTCCTGAACCCGTTGGCCCGGAAACCAGAATCATTCCCCAGGGCTTCTTAATATTCCTTTGTAAAATAACCATATCTCTTTCTTCCATGCCAAGGTCATCAAAACTGAACATCTTCGAACCTCCGGCCAGCAATCTCATCACTATTTTTTCTCCTTCTTCTATTGGAACAACAGAAACCCTGACATCCACTTTTTCATTTTCCGCCTGGAAGGAAAAGTGGCCGTCCTGCGAATTCTCATGAATATCGGTCCTTAATTTTGACATAATTTTTATTCTTGAAACCAAATAATCGTGCACCGGTCTTTGAAGGGTCATTACATCGTGTAAAACGCCGTCTATTCTATAGCGCAGTATGGACTTATCCCGGTATGGCTCAATATGTATGTCCGATGACCTATTTTCGTATCCGTAATTAAGAAGCAAATCAACTATTTTAATTATCGGCAGAGGAGCTGAGCCTGCAGAACCGGTTATCTTCAAACTCTTTAAATTCTCGCCGATAAGATCTGCAAACTCCTCATTAATGTCCTTTTTATAAAACTTCAAAGCTTCCAGAATATCTTTTTGGGTGGAAAAATAAGGAATAGCTTTTTCTCCGGTCTTTCTTTCAATAGATTCCCTGGTTTCTAAATCATTGGGATTAGCCATAGCTATTTTAAAACCCTCGGCAGTCTTTCCGAAAACGATTATTTTCTGCTTTTTTGCCATTGTTTCAGGCACTATTTCAAGATTCTGCTTCTCTATTTTGGTCTTTTTAAGATTAATAAAAGGGAATCCTATTTCTTCCGCCATCAGCTGGCCGAGTTCCGCATCTCCGATCAGTCCCTTATCAATGATTAAATCTTCAAGGCTAGTTTTTGATTCTTTCGCCTCTTTTTCAGCCGCGTTAAAATCCTTATTTGAGATAAGATTAGAATCAACCAAGATTTTCTTTAAGGTTTGTGCAGTCAGTGATTTCATTTTGTTATTTTTTCTTTTACCTTATCAACAACTTCTGTCAGGCTAACTTCCGATTTGATTAAGTAAGCCACTGCTCCCATGGAAAGCCCTTTGTTTATATCCGCTTCCTGACCGAGATTAGAAAGTATGATTACGGGAATATTCTTGACGGAAGGATTTCCCTGAATTTCAAACAGCACGTCAAAACCGTTTTTCTTCGGCAGCATAAGATCCAGAAGTATTAAATCCGGTTTTATAAAAAGCACTTTGTCCATTCCCTCTTCCCCGTTGGTTGCTTCAATAAATTCAAAACCCGCCTTGGTAAGCTTGTCCCGGTATATTTTCCTTAGGAATATGTCGTCCTCAATCATCAATATTTTCTTCTTTTCCGGATTTTTAGTTTTTGGCATTGATGGGAATTGTAAAAAAGAATGTTACTCCTGAATCTTCATTATTTTTAAACCAGAGTTTTCCGCCGTTCAATTCTATTATTGCTTTGTCTATATAAAGACCTAATCCGTTTCCTTCAGGATCCTTCTCCATAGCTTCCTCCGACCTGTAAAATTTTGAAAACATCTTATCCATATCTTCTTCCTTAATTCCTATTCCATTGTCCTTAAAAGAAACAATGATTTCTTTTTCATTCTGGCTTATTCCGATTTCTATTTTTCCCTCTCCTGACGTCTTATACTTTAAAGCGTTGGATATGAGATTCTCAATCACCTGCCGGATTTTCAAATTATCCCCGAAGGCTTCCGGAGTATTATCCGGCTTTTCAAAAATAATTTTACAGTTATAGGCTTTAACCCAATATGAAAAATCATTTACAACGCTTTCAATTATATCTTCCAATTTAAAAGGCTGCTTCTTCATTTCATATTTATTCTCTTCTATCTTAGCCACGTCCAAAAGGGAATTTATTATCTTTCTCATTCTTCCTACGTTTTCCAGAGCGTCGTCCAAATATTCCTTCTGTTTCTTATTTATCCTTCCAAAATCTCCTGAGACAAGAATCTCAAGATATCCCTTTATTACCGACAAGGGGTTTTTCAGCTGGTGAGCGGCAACGGAAACCACCTCCGCCACCTTCTGTTTTTGAACCGTTGAATTCTCCATTATTTTTTTATTATAGCGGAAATTAACTGCAACCAAAAGCCCCTCGCTTATTAAGGCGAGAGGCTTTTTTAAAATTTATTAATATCCTCCTGGCATTTCGGGCATTTCCGGCTTTTTCTTTTCTTCCGGCTTCTCTGCAACAACCACTTCGGTGGTTAAAAGCATTGATCCGACAGATGCGGCATTTTCAAGAGCCGATCTTACCACTTTAGTGGGGTCAACAATTCCCGTTTCCATAAGGTCTTCAAATTTATCCGTGGCCGCGTTATATCCGAAATTGCCTTCATGCTTTAAAACTTCAGCCAATATGACCGAGCCGTCTTTTCCGGCATTCTCGGCAATCTGGCGGATAGGGTATTCTAAAGCCTTTTTTAAAATTGCCAGAGCGATTTTCTCGTCTCCTTCCGCATTGATGGTGTTTATTGAATTGACCGCTCTTATTAGGGCCACTCCTCCTCCGGGAACAATTCCTTCTTCAACAGCCGCTCTGGTTGCCGCCAGTGCGTCTTCTGTTTTATGCTGTCTGGCTTTCTGTTCAACTTCGGTGGCTGCGCCGACTTTCAATACTGCCACTCCCCCGACCAGCTTAGCCAGTCTTTCCTGCAGTTTTTCTTTGTCAAAATCAGAAGTGGTATTTTCTATTTCATTTCTGATTTGCTTTATTCTGGCCTCTATGGCCGCTTTATCTCCCTTTCCTTCTATGATGGTAGTATTTTCCTTTGTGGAAACCACTTTTCTTGCCTGGCCCAGCATTTCAATTTCTATTTTATCAAGTTTTAAACCGACTTCCTCGGAAATTACTTTTCCGCCGGTAACAACGGCTATGTCTTCCAAAGATTCTCTCTTCCTGTCTCCGAAGCCGGGAGATTTTATCGCCAAAGCGTTAAATATTCCCCTGATTTTGTTAACTATCAAGGTAGCCAAAGCTTCGCCTTCAATTTCCTCAGCGATTATAACTAAATCTTTTTTGCCGGTCTGGGCTATTTTTTCCAGAACGGGAAGAATCTCCTGCAATGAAGAAATCTTTTTATCTGTGATTAAAATATACGGGTCTTCCAGTTCAGACACCATTCTTTCCGCATTGGTAATCATATAAGGGGAAATGTAACCTCTGTCAAACTGCAAACCCTTAACCACTTCTTTCTGAATGCCGAAGGTTTGCGATTCCTCAACAGTGATGACTCCGTCCTTGCCTACTTCTTCCATTGCTTCCGCAATGAGATTTCCCAATTCCTCGTCTTCCGCGGAAATTGTGGCAACCCTTGCCATATCCCTCTTTCCGTCTATTTTCTTTGACATTTTTTTCAGTTCCTCAACTATAGCCTTAGTTCCTTTCTCAATTCCCCTTCTCAATGCCAAAGGATTGGCTCCGGCCGTAACATTTTTAAAGCCTTCTGCAATTATAGCCTGCGCTAAAACGGTAGCTGTCGTGGTTCCATCTCCGGCTACGTCGTTTGTTTTTGAAGCGGCTTCCTTGATCACTTCTGCTCCGAGATTTTCTATTTTATCCTCAAGCTCTATCTCTTTTGCTATTGTTACACCGTCATTTGTAATAGTCGGTACTCCGTATCCCTTGTCCAGAATGGCATTTCTTCCTTTAGGGCCCAATGTCACCCTTACGGCATCGGCCAATTTATCAACTCCGGCCTTTAATCTTCTTCTGGCGTCTTCATTGAATATTATTTGTTTTGCCATATGTTTAAATTACTCAATTACCGCAAAAATATCTTCTTCTTTTGCGATTAAATATTCTTTTTCGCCCTCGGGCGTTTCAACCTTTATTTCATTCGGTCCGTATTTTGAGAACAGGACTTTGTCTCCTGCTTTAACATCTAAAGGAATTATTTTCCCTTCAGGCGTTTTTTTGCCGGGACCTGCGGCAATAACCGTTCCTTCTCCAGATTTGTCTTTTTCAATTGTTTCAGGGAGCAATATTCCTGATTTTGTCGCTTCCTGATGGGCGGAAGGCTCTATTAAAATATGATCTGTTAATGGTCTTATGTTCATATCTTTTTATTTAGTTAGTTAGCAAACGACGTTTAAGACTGCTAATTTATTATCTTTTAATATTACCTTTGGAAAAAATTATGTCAAGCATAAAAAAACTGACGAAATAAATCGTCAGATATAGGGTTTGCGCTTGTTGAAATTGTTTTTTCTTAGGAATCTGGAGATTGTGTTATATATTATTTTCTCAAGTCCCTTTCCGTTATTTTCAGAGAAAACAGCTATAAAGCAAATTCCTCTTTTTATGTATTTCTTTTCAGCATTTTTTGTCCACCAATTTTTCACCTGAACGTAAATCGTTTCTCCTGTTTGAAAAACTATCACAATATCCTTTCCTTGATAGTCTTCTTCGCTTCCCCTCTCGGTTCTTCTTACGTCCACTATCCTTCTTTTTCCGGGGAATTGATTTCCTCTATCTTTCAGACTATTCAAGGCGAAAACTGCTTTTTCTTCAGCAAGCAATCCTCTTTCTATTGGGGTTGTACCGTTTATTAGCTGAATCTCGTCTACTTCTTTCTGAATATATTGAAGAGCTTTATTCCAACTTCCCACATTTCTATACGTACCACGAAAACCCGTTTCCTTTTTCCTCCTGTTTTAAATTAGCAACTTTTTAATATATTGTCCAGTGTAGCTGTTTTTTACTTTAGATAATTTTTCTGGAGATGTTTCCGCAACTATATTTCCTCCTTTATCCCCTCCTTCAGGACCAAGATCAATTATCCAATCGCTATTTTTAATAACATCAATATTATGTTCTATTGCCACAACCGTATTGCCTTTTTCAACCAAACCCCGCAAAACAAGAATAAGTTTTTTAATATCTTCAAAATGAAGGCCGGTTGTCGGCTCATCCAATATATACAGGGTTTTTCCGGTGGCCTGGCGGCTCAACTCTGTCGCCAGTTTTATTCTCTGGGCTTCTCCTCCGGAAAGCGAGGGAGCCGGCTGGCCGAGATGAATATATCCTAGCCCGACTTCATTTAAAGTTTTCAGCTTTTGATAAAGCCCGGGAATATTCTTAAAAAATTCCATAGCGTCTTCAACCGTCATTGACAGAACCTGGGCGATATTTATTCCTTTGTACTCCACTTTTAAAACTTCTTTGTTGTATCTCTGTCCCTTGCATTCCTCGCATTCAACATAAATATCCGGCAAAAAATACATTTCTATCTTTTTTACTCCTTGGCCTTCGCAAGCTTCGCAGCGTCCGCCTTTGACATTGAAAGAGAAGCGGCCCTGATCATATCCTCTGATCTTGGCTTCTTTGGTGGAAGCGAAAAGATCGCGGATAAAACTGAATAATCCCGTATAGGTTGCCGGATTTGATCTTGGAGTGCGGCCAATGGGAGACTGATCCACTAAAACCACTTTGTTTATATGTTCTGACCCGACAATCTTCTGATGTTCGCCCGGTTCCTCTTTTGCGTTGTAGAATTTTTTCAGCAGGGCTTTTGCAAGAATATCATTCACTAAGCTGCTTTTTCCTGACCCTGAAACTCCGGTGATGCAAACTAGGCGCTTTAATGGAATTTTAACGTCAATATTCTTCAGATTGTGTTCTCTGGCTCCTTTTATAGTCAAAAATTCTTTGCCTGGATTTGAAAAGGCATCCGGCTTGAAAATCTCCACTTTTTTTCTTCCGGACATATATTCTCCGGTGAGCGAAGATGATTTCAACAGTTCTTTGAAAGTTCCTTCAAATATTATTTTTCCTCCGTGTTTCCCTGCCCCGGGTCCCACGTCAATTATCCAATCTGCTTCCTTGATTGTTTGAGGATCATGCTCGACAACCACAACAGTATTGCCGATATCCCGCAATTCCTTAATTGTCTTTATTAATTTCCCCTGGTCTCTGGGATGCAAACCGACCGATGGCTCATCTAATATATATAGGACGCCGGTAAGCTTTGACCCTATCTGCGTTGCCAGCCGTATTCTCTGTTCTTCTCCTCCGGATAGCGTAGCCGCCTTTCTGTCTAAAGTCAGATAATCAAGGCCAACATCAATAATGAATTGCAGTCTATTTATTATCTCTTTGATTATGGGCTGGGCAATCAGTAGATCCGTTTCTGAAAGACTTCCAGAACCTTCGGATAGATTCTTGAAAAATTCCTTAATTTCCGAAATGCTTGTTTCAACCGTCTTATCTATTGATATTCCGTCAACGGTAACGGCCAGAGCTTCCGGTCTCAGTCTTTTTCCCTTGCAGACTTCGCATTCTCTTTCAATCATATACTGTTCTATTTCATCCCTTGTATAATCTGAATCGGTTTCATGATAGCGCCTTTCCAGATTTGGAATCACTCCTTCAAATACTCCTTGAGCGGCAGCGTCGCCATGAAAAATTATTTCTTTTATATCTTGGGGAATATCCTTAAAAGGTTTCTCCAAAGAAAACTTATATTTCTCGGCCAGATCGGACAGTTGCATCCAGAAATAGCTTTGCCTTCCCAGTCTGTGCGATGCTCTCATCCAGGGCTTTATTGCTCCCTCTCCGATGCTTAAATTGCGATTAGGCACAACCAGCCTAGGATCAACTTCCAATTTTTCTCCCAATCCCATGCAGGAAGGGCAGGCGCCGTGAGGGCTGTTGAAGGAAAAAAGCCTTGGTTCTACTTCCGACAGGGATATTTCACAGTCCGGACAGGCAAAAAGTTCGCTGAAAAGAATATCTGATTTATTTTTTGAATCTCCTCCGTTCCCCCGGCTTACTATCATCAGTCCTTTACCGGATTTCAAAGCGGTTTCAACGGAATCGGCCAGTCTCGGCTTATCAATATTTTTCTCAATAATCATTCTGTCCACCACCACTTCTATATTGTGCTTTTTATTTTTATCCAAACCAAAATTCAAAGCTTCTTCTATTCTGTGCAATATGCCGTCTATCCTCACTCTTACAAACCCTCCTCTCTGAATCTCCTCCAAAATTCCCTGATGTTCCCCCTTCCTTCCTTTTATTATGGGACCTAAAATAGTTATCTCCGTTCCTTGTTTAAAATTCATCAGTTGATCAACAATCTGATCCACTGTCTGGCGGGAGATTAATCTTCCGCATTTCGGACAGTGAGGTTTTCCGACTCTGGCAAACAGAAGACGGAGATAATCGTATATCTCCGTGATAGTTCCAACGGTTGACCTTGGATTATGAATGGCTTTTCTCTGGTCAATTGAAATAGCCGGACTGATTCCTTCAATTTTATCAACATCCGGCTTATCCATCATTCCGATAAACTGGCGCGCGTAACTGGTTAAGCTCTCAATGTAGCGCCTCTGGCCCTCGGCGTATAAAGTATCGAAAGCAAGAGAACTTTTTCCCGAACCAGAAATGCCGGTAATAACCACCAATTTATTTTTGGGAATATTAACGCTGACATTCTTCAGATTATGAACCCTTGCCCTTTGAATTTTAATAAACTCGTTTGCCATATAATATAGAGAATTAAACGTTCTGAATTATACCCTACTTTTCAGAAAAAGAAAAGGGGTTTAATAACCAATCCCGGATTAGTTCGCGGAAGAAAGGCTTCCACTTGACTTTTTTAATATATATGTGATATATTGTTTTCACAAAAGGTTATTATAAATGAATGAAAGAATAAAAAGAATAGCAATAATAGGAACAGTAGCAGTAATGGGAATGCTCTTTATAGTGGCTAATATAAGTGCCAATGCCGAGATGAAAACAAATAATCAGCGCCCTCTCCAGATCACCGATGAGTTCACTGTAACAGTCGCGACGGCTCCGCTGGAAATCACAAAAATGGGCGTCTGTTGCGATTTCCTTGCTCCCGGCGAAACAGGGGTCGCATATTATCTAATTAAAGATAATACTGGACCCGGATTTCCTAGGTTCACAGAGCCTTACGCGATTGACGTAAGGTACCAAATCCTAGTTATAGGCTCCATAGATACAAAAATAATAGTTAGTTTGAGCGATATCAAATTTCCGGATAGGCCGGCGCAAAATCTGTTTTCTCCTGAAGGATCGATCCTCATACAGCCAGGCCAACAAATGCTTATTGAGTTCAAGTATACAATTCTTCCTGGCGCGCCCGCAGGAACAAAAGTGCCATTTGTAGTGAATTTTGCCGAACTAAACTGGTACAAACCATTAGGTTAACCAAATTTCCTTGCCCGAGAGAAAATAATTCATTTTCTTAAGGGCTCTTTTTTTGTAATAAGACATTTCTCCGATATCCCATTATAATTAACTTATGAAATTGATAAATAGATTATTAGCGGGGGCAGTTCTGCTGGCGGTTGTTTTTATCGGACAGGAAATAAATCCTGAAATAATCTTGTCTTCCCAATACTTGGAACAGGCGGATATTTTAGTTATTAAAATTCCCGGCAAACAGATTGACGAATTAAGCGGAACATTTGATGATTCAAAAATTGATCTATTTGAAGGCCCTTCTTCCGATTTGTTTGCAATAATAGGAATTGATGCCAAAAAAGCGCCGGGAAAATATAATCTGGAAATTAGCTTTACCGACGGATATAAAATTGAAAAAACCATTGAAGTAAGGCAAAGGCACTTTCCTGTTACAAAAATGATTGTTACGCAGGAACTTCAGAAAAAAGGATACACCGCGTCCAAAATAATGATTAATATCGCCGACAATGATAATCCGACAATAAATAAAATTTTAAGCGGATATACTCCGGAAGCCATATTTGACGAATCTTTCGCTTATCCATTAAAAGAAATTAAGGATATTGGTGCTTACGGAAACATAAGAAAGAGCGAAACTTCTAAAATTCAGCATCTTGGCACAGACCTCGAAGCGGATGAAGGCACGCCTGTTTTCGCAGTCAATAACGGAGTGGTGAAGCTGGCAAAAAAATTGGATACATACGGCAATACTCTAATAATAGATCACGGGTTGGGAATATTTTCTCTTTATCTGCATCTTAGCGAATTCAAAGTTTCTCCGGGCCAATCGGTTAATCGGGAAGAAATAGTGGCCCTTTCCGGAAACACCGGCTATTCAATAGCTCCGCACCTGCATTTCTCAATAAAAATAAACGGATCCAGCGTTGACCCATTAAAATTCATTGAAATTGCGGAAAAAGAAATTAAATAGCGCTAATTTATAGACTGCGCTTCTAAATTATTATTTATGGAAAACTTCAAAATCACCGGAAAAGAAAAGATTTCCTTCTTGCCTAAAACGCCGGGCGTTTACTGCTTTAAAAACAGCGCAGGTAGCTTCCTATATATAGGAAAGGCGGCAAATCTAAGAGCAAGGGTGAAAAACCATTTTTTCCAACCATCTTACAGAGACAATTTTTTTATAAGCCAAGTTGCCAAAATAGGATATATAAAAACCAAATCGGAGATAGAAGCCCTTATTCTGGAAGCGAATCTGATTAAAAGATACGAACCCAAATTTAATGTCATATGGCGGGATGATAAGCAATATTTTTTTGTCGGCTTCGCCTCGCCGAATCCGCCCGGGGCGGAGAAGGCAGGATTCATTAATTTGCCTGTTGTTTTTCTGACCCACCAACCAAACGCTGCCGTTAAATTCAAAAATACGGCCCAATACATTGGACCGTTTACCGAAGGAAAACCGCTAAAGAAAATTTTAAGGTTTTTAAGAAAGATATTCCCCTATTACAGCCAGGCGAATCATCCTAAAAAACTTTGCCCATACTGCCATCTAGGCCTTTGCCCAGGCCCTACGCCTGACGAAAAAAAATACAGGCGGAATATTTTAAAATTGAAGGCCATATTGAAAGGAAAACAGAAAAAAGTTCTAAGGGATATTAAAAAGGAAATGAAATTAGCCGGAGAAAAAGAAGATTTTGAAAAAGCGGGGGAAATTAGGGACCAGATTAAATCTTTGGAAAATATTTTTGAGCATTCAAAAATAATCATCCCTGAAAAAGATCATATCTGGTCTGAAGCAGAAAAAAACCTTAAAGCCTTATTGGAAACAAATCAAAAAATATCAAGAATAGAAGCTTACGATATTTCAGATATACAAGGGCAGGAGGCAACAGCATCTATGATTACTTTTA
>JAUSNC010000064.1 GCA_030645645.1 Candidatus Parcubacteria bacterium | reverse complement strand
TCCTTGGCAGTCTTGCTGGATATTTTCCCTTGATTTATCAGTGCGATAAATTCTGCGAAATTTTCAGGCGTTATTAAAAATTTACCGTCTTCAATAGAAGAACCTTTTAAGAGACCCAGTAAGTCAGAAATAAGATAGTTTGCTGACAGCTTAATAAGTTTTTTTAAATCATCTTCCGTTAAGCGCGGTTCCAGTTCGCTGATTACTTTTTCAAAATATTCTCCCAGACTCTTGTTAATAACAAAAATCTCAGCATTTTTCTCTTCAAGCCAGTATTCTTTGATAAGTCTCTGTTCTCTGGCCTGCGGTAATTCTTCAATTTCCGCTTTTATCTTCTTAACTTTCTCTTTTGTTATTTGTAAAGGCGGTAAATCGGGTTCCGGAAAATATCGGTAATCGTGGGCTTCTTCTTTCTCCCTCTGACTCACAGTTTTCTTATGAATGCCGTCCCATCCCCGGGTTTCCTGGATTATCTTCTGCCCTTCCTCCAGAAGCTTCGTCTGTCTTTCTATCTCAAAATCAATGGAATCCTCCACGACACGAAGGGAATTCAAATTCTTTATTTCAACTTTGGTTCCCAATTTCCTATCAGGAGACAAGCTAATATTCACTTCTACTCTCATCTGGCCTTTTTCCATATCAGCGTCAGATACCTTGATGTATCTCAGAATAAGCTGCAATTCTTCAGCGAATTCCCTCGCTTCTTCACCGGAAGCTATATCTGGCTCGGTGACCAACTCCATTAAGGGAACTCCTGCCCTGTTGAAATCTACCAGAGTACCCTCGTCCTTTTCCGAATGCAAAAGACGTCCAGTATCCTCCTCTAGATGAACCCTAGTTATTCTTATTTTCTTCCCCTTTCTCTTCTTTTTTTGCGTAAGCTTTTCTATCTCTTTAAAATCTCCTTCTAAGACTACTTTTTTCTCGTCTGGAGTTAATTCTCCACTTGAAAAGATAGGTGTTTCTAAAAAACCACCAATACATAAAGGCTGGTCATACTGCGATATCTGATAGCCTTTCGGCAAATCTGGATAGAAATAATTTTTTCTGTCAAATTTTGAATTTTCAGGAATATCTGAATTCAAAGCCAAACCCGTCTTTATTACTTTTTCAACCGCTTTTTCATTGATTACAGGCAAGGTTCCGGGATGCCCCATACATATAGGACAGATATTGATATTGGGCCTGTATTCTAAAGGATCATTCTCGCAGGCACAGAACATCTTTGACTTCGTATTAAGCTCAATGTGTATTTCCAATCCGATTGTTGGTTTAAATTTCATACCTTATAATTTAATATTTGTCTTCTTTTTTAAAATTAACAGAATTCTGACATAATAACAACTATGAAACAAAAAACCTCCAAAATGGAGGTTTTTGGAATTTAGAGTCCGAATTTCTGTTTGCAATCTTCATACATATCCTTATATATCTGCATACTGACTGCGAAATGGGTATATGTTCCAGTGCCTACTCCCAACTCGTCTGCCATATACTTTTGTAAAGCCGTAAAAGCGTAGGCATTGCCCGGCCAAGCGTTGTATAGATCGTTTGTTTTCATTATAACGAAGAAGTGAAGTTTTCCGTCCACCAATTGAGGATAAAAAATCATTACGCAGGGAGAAGAAGAATTTTCCCTTTTCGGCCCGAATTTCATCAGGTCCCGGTAAGGAATCCATGTATGCATTGCAACAGTCCTTCTGGTCGGGTCTTTCTTTAATATGCCTATCGCTTTTTCCACCTGGTCTATCCGCTGAACGCAACATTTCCCGTCAGGAGATATTTTTTTTATTTCCTTTGCCAGTTCTTCTTCAGAATCAGTTATGCTCGGAAGAAACGCCCTCACTTTGCAATCAGGATAGCATCGCAACCTTGAATAATAAGTGTAATCAAAACTGTTCTCGCTTTCCTTACCAGCGCCTTCTAAAAAATTCTTGGCATATTGGTCAGCTACGTCTTTGGTTGTATTTGATTTCGGACTTAATCTTGGTTCTGCAAAGGGATCTGAAACCTTAATCAATAAAGGAAGGTCTTTTGTATCTATTTTATATTCCGGCGCCTGAACATAGCGGTCATGTCCTTCGGTCATTAGTAAAACGCAGGATTTTTCCCATGCTTCGCCTAAAGTTTTTGCTTCAATAATTCTCGTATCATACATAGTAGTTTTTAATCAACCCAGTCAAATTGACCGGCCGATTGGTTATTTTTATTATCCTTATTATCAACTGCTTCCGGCTTGGCTTCCGCCAGACTGGTGTCCTGTTCGTAGTCTAATCCATTTTTAAGAGCAAATTCGGCCTTCTGGAGCTCTCTGGCGATATACATTGAGTGTTCCCTTGTCTGAGCAAAATCGCTTATTAATCCGAGATATACTATGGTTTTGCAGATTTTATCGGCTGTATCCCCGACTATTTTTCTGGAAAGCTTATTATTCTCAAAATGTTCGGCTATTATTCTTTTGTTTTCCCTGTCCACAGAAATAATAAAAAAGCCTTTAGGATCGGCAATCCAGTCAGGGCAGGATCTTGCCTCAATTTCCTCAACCTTAGAGATTTCCACGGCTTCACCGGTGAATAATCCGGGATTTCTTTTTGAATAATCCTCCACTTTCTCCATTATTTTTTTTGAATCCTGTTCGGGCATAAGATTAATGGGTTCAATTTGATTGCGAAATCTTTCAATAAGTTCCTTATTTATTCCTTTTAAAAAAGGAATCGGCCCTTTAGCTCCGATAATTCTTTTGTTTTCATCTATTCCGTTCTTTTTCAACGAAAGAAATGCCTGGTCCACAAAATGGCCTTTTGAAATTTTTCCACAGAGAAGCAAGAATCTTATATTGGGATTGGAAACAATATTTTGAATTATCTTTTCCATTCCTATATTTTCCGTCACGCATTTTCCGGCAATAGCCACCTTGTCCATTTCAAGATCAATTCCGTCAACCGTTCCGTTTGTACATACAGCCACTGGAGATGTTTTATTTCCAACTAAATATCTTCCTTCTATTGGCGGCCAGTCTTTAAGGTTTATTTCCTTCATCATTATTAAATTCCTGATTTATTTTACTTGCTCCAGGCCCGGTCTGTTTCGTATATTTCCCTTTTTTAAAATACGGGTTTTCCGAAGGACTGGAAAGAGTTTCAAAAGACAAAGTGCAAATGCGCATTCCCGTGTATAAAATAATAGGCATAATTCCTAAATTTCCCAATTCCAGCACTGCTTTGCCGTCCCAGCCTGGATCAAATCTGGCGGCTGTGGAATGCACTACCAATCCTAAGCGTCCAAGAGAGCTTCTGCCGTCAAGGCGGGCCATTAAATCAACAGGCAAAGTGAATTCTTCTTCGGTTACCGCCAAAACGAATTCCTTCGGCTGCATAATAAAAGGGGCTCCTTTCTCAACCACAATCTCCTCCATAAATTCCTCAAAATTCAGCTTTCTTTTTAGGTCTAGAAAAGGATACTGAGTAGGTTTAAAAATTTTAAAAACATTGCCTAAATGCAAATCAAGCGTGCAGGATCCAAGCTGATCTTCATAGTTCGGCTGAGGGCTGACTTTTATTTTCCCCTCGGTAATAAATTTTTTAATATCTTTATCAGAAAGTATCATTTATATTTTTACGCGCTTTAGTATTTTAATCACTTGCTCCTGCTTATTGAAAATAAAGGAGAAAATCGGAACGAATACCGGAACGAAAATTGCCACTGATACAAGCTGATTTCTAACAAACGGGATCCCGGCGATATAGCTCATAATGAGGCCGTTCAGATTCATGGGATACATTCCTGAAGTCAGCCACCATCCAAAATTGGTATACAGATAAAAAAACAATACAGAAACTATTCCCAATCCCGTCATCTTCAGACTATAGTGTTTTGAGTTTCTTTTTATTATCGTACCAA
>JAUSNC010000054.1 GCA_030645645.1 Candidatus Parcubacteria bacterium | reverse complement strand
ACTCCTTTCAAATTCAGATCATTTATTTCTTTAAATTCCTCATTGCTTATCCTCGTTTTTATGACCTCATAAAGGCTGTTTTTATTGAACTTTTCAATGATAATATCCTTATCAACGCTCAAAATCTTACTGAGTTCTTCAGCGTTATAAGTCTTTGCCTCACTAGTCAGCTTTTGTTCGTTTGGCGAAATATAAACCAAAGGCCACTCTTTATTTACGGCAAGCTCATAGAGAATGCCGTTCTTATCCTTCATTAATATCTCGCCTCGGTCACTTATTTCTTCTTTTTGAATGGATTGCTGGCCTTTTGCAAGAGCACTGTATAATTCGTGATTTGAAACCTGAAAAGAAAACAGGCGGACAACAATGGCCGCCCCTGATAAAATACTAACTGCAAGAATTAAGGTTATTCTCCGGTTTTTCATTTAATACGGGAATTAAACGTTATTACTTTGACGCAACTCCGTCACCCAAAACTTTTATATAATATACTTTTCCAACCGGCTCAAAATTTAAGAGTCTGGCAAGATTCTCTAAATCCCGCATTGAACTGAATTTTGAAGAATCATCCTGCGTATTTTTATTCTCCCTCTGGATCAAAGCTGCCTTACTTTCGTAATCTCTGATAAGATATTCTCTTCTGGCAACTTCGTTTATCTGATAAATATAAACGGCGGTAAGAATTGCCAAAGAAACAGATAAAATCACCCAAAGAAATCCTAAATTAAACCTCAAATTAGAAAGTATATTATTTCGCAACGCGTATGGACGATTTAAAACGGCTGTATTTCTCATGTTCATATTTTTTTACCTGCTCTTAGTTTGGCTGACCTGGATCGCGGATTATGTTTTACTTCATCTTCGGAAGCTTGAATCGGTTTTTCCGTTATTATGTTTATTTTCCCTGTTTTCTCATTAGCCCTGAAAAACTCCTTTATAATCCTGTCTTCCAGAGAATGAAAGGAAATTACCGCTATGACGGCTCCCGGCGGGGAAACTTCCATTGCCGCATTTAAACCCTCGCCCAAATTATCTAACTCGCAATTTACGGCAATTCTTAAGGCTTGGAATGTTCTGGTTGCAAAATGAATCTTTTCCTGCCTATACCGCGCCTGCAATACTTCTTTTAAAATGCATATTAAACGGAATGTGGTATTTATTGGCGCGACTTCCCTTTCCCTTACTATCTCTTCTGCAATTTTTCGGGAAAATTTTTCTTCTCCGTATTCTTCTAAAATCTTTTCAATTTCTCTTTTCGGCCATTGATTGATTATTTCCCTTGCCGTTAAAACTGTTTTGGGATTATATCTCATATCCAATGGCTCATTTTTCTGAAAAGTGAATCCTCTTCCTCCTCTTTCCAACTGCCAACTGGACATTCCAAGGTCAAATAAGATTCCATGTATCGGCCCAAATTTATTATTTTCAACTATTTTCTTTAAATTTGCGAAATTATCGCAGATAATATTTATTCTTTTCTCTAATCCGTTATTTTTTATTATTGTTTCAAAATCTTTAATTGAATTATCGTCAAAATCTATTCCTAATAATTTCCCTCCAGGTCCCGTCTTTTCCATTATTGCTAAAGCATGTCCTCCTTGGCCAAGCGTACAATCAATAAAGTTTTCATTCGGTTTTGGGTTTAAATATTGAATAACTTCTTTTTGAAGAACAGGAATATGTATAATCTGCTCCATATTTTATATCCCTAATTCCTTTAATCTTTCTGCCATATCCCCCATAGACATCTCTGTCTTCTTTTTGTATTCCTGCCATTTTTCCTCATCCCAGATTTCTATCCTGTTTGAAAGCCCAAGAATTGCAACATTCTTTTTTAAATCAGCGTAAGTTTTCAAATAATCCGGGATAAGAATTCTTCCAAGTTTGTCCAATTCTCCATCTACCGCTCCTGCCAGCATGAGCCTTGCAAAACCTCTCGCGTCACCTTGAGTGGTAGGCATTGCTTCCAATTTTTTAGCCAGTTTCTGCCATTCATTTAAAGGATAAATTACCAGACAATTTTCTATTCCTTTTGTAACAACAGTTCTCTTCCCTAATTCCTTTCTGAATTTGGATGGAACGGCTAATCTCTTTTTTTGATCAATTGAATAAATATATTCTCCTATAAACATAAGAATGTTGAGAATCAGCCCGTATCCAAAATAATCTATTTTGGGAAGCTATATACTCAAGTTATTAACAGAAATGGTTAGTTTTCCCATACTTATCCACAATTAACCACTATATTTACTTTATACCCCACTGATATAAACCAGTCAACCACCAATAAACTATAAGTTTTGCACAGGTAGTGCACAGGCCGAAAAACAGTAAAATAAGGTTTTTAAAAGATTATTTTTCCAAAAAAAATCGGCAATTTATATTTGCCGTATTTCTTACAAAATTATCTTAATCTTTTACTCTCTATTTTTCAGGATTGATTATTAATTTAAATCCCGCCGGATCAATTTTTACCGAGTTTCCTTTTTTTAATTCATTAGACAGCATGGCGTTCGCTAAAACATTCTCAACATTATCTTGAATCACCCTTTTCATTTCCCTTGCTCCGAATTTAGGATCATAGCTTAATTCAACTATCTTTTCTTTCAGTTCTTCAGTTATTAAAAATTCTATTCCTTTTCCTTTTAGGCCTTTTACGATTTTATTAAACATCAACCCCGCTATGTCCAGCAGATTCTTTTTACTTAAGGGTTTAAAAACCACGACCGCGTCAAAACGATTAATGAATTCAGGCCGGAATATTCCCTCTTGAAACAAACTATCAATGAGGGCTCCTTTCACCTTGGAGAAATCGCTATCTTCTTCCAAAGCTTTAAGGATTATCTTATAACCGGCGTTGGATGTTGCAATAATAATTGAATTCTTAAAATCAACTTTGCGGCCGAATCCATCAGTCAGCCGTCCTTCATCGAGAACCTGCAGAAATAAATTCAGGATATTAGGATGGGCTTTTTCAATTTCATCTAAAAGAATGAGTGAAAAAGGATTTTCCCTTACTTGGGTAGTTAATATACCTTCTTCTCCGAGCGAGCCAATCAGCCGAGGGATATCATTTATTGATTGGAATTCTGACATATCTAAAGTTATCATCCGGGATTCGGAACCAAAATATATTGCTGCCAGCGCTTTGGCAGTCTCCGTTTTCCCGACACCTGTGGGGCCAAAAAATAGAAAACCTCCCATTGGCCCTTTTTGCTGGGTTACTTCCGCTCTGGCTCTTCTTAAAGCAGCGGAGACCTCCACTACCGCTTCTTCCTGATTTATAATCCGCTGATGAATCAAATTTTCAAGATTTAGAAGAATTTCCTTCTCCTTTATTTCAATCTTTCCGACCGGAATCTGGGATTTTTCCGTTATGATTTTCGCCACGTGCTTAGGTAGCAGAATTTTCTCCTTAAGGCTGGATACATATACGGCTGTTTCTTCTAAAATATCTATCGCTTTTTCCGGAAAAGAAAGTGCCGGCAGATATCGCTCGCAATAAAAAATAATATCTCTCATTGCCGGGTAAGTAATGAAAATTTTGTGCTTATGTTCAAGATAAGGTATTTCATTTTCCATTACCATCAGTGTTTCCGGATCTGAAAGCTCCGATACTTCTACCTTCCCGAATAAAGATAGTAAAGACGGATTTTTCTCAATATCCTTATGAAGACCGGAGAAAGTCGTTATAGCTATTACCTGAAAATTAGGAAGTTTTAAGTAGGGTGATAAAACCCCTGCTATATCGGCAGATCCCAGGCGATTATTGTCCCCGATAAAATTATGAAAATCTTCTATCACTAAAACTATATTTCCGGAATAAAGAATTTCCTGAAAAATCGCATCAAGTGTCTGTTCCACCTGTTCAAAATCGGAAATTCTCGTCAATAGTTTTGGAATATCGAGCGCCACTATTCTTTTATAATTTACAGTAGGCAAACTCTGGCCAAGAAAACTTCTTTTTGCAATTGCCTCTAATATATTCTTCCTTCCCATACCCTGCTCTCCTACAATCAGAACATTGTTTATTTCTTCTCTGGACTCCAAAATTCTCTCAATCTGCTCTATTTCTTTCTGATGCCCGATTATTTCCGGAAAACCTCTTTTTTTAAGCATATCTGACCAGTCATTAGAAAATTGATCCAGGGTTAATGTATATCCCGCAGTCCACTCCTTTGCCAAAGTTCCTCTTTTTGACAGGTTTTCTGTCTCCCACCATAATTTATCTTTTTTTGATCTATTTTCAATAAATTCAACCCACCAGACCATATTTTCAATATCTTCCGGCTTCAGTTCGTTGTCAATTATGATTTTCCTTAAAATCAAATCCGATTTCGCCAACCCTATAAGTAAATCCCCTATTTCAATCCTTTCTTTTTCTTTTTTAAAAGCACTTTTCAGGGATTCGGAAATTGTTTCCATAAAATCCGCAGAATATATCTCTTTTGAAGGCTGTTCCTTTAAAACAGCAGTTTTTAAATATTCCTTAAGGGTTTTTTTAATCTGCGCCTTATCTAAGATTAATCGGAAAAAAATGAAATTCATTTTCGGATCATTCAGGAGGAAATATAAAATAATTGTGGATGTCAGCGCCGTTTTTTTCTTTTCCGCGAATTCCGCAGATTTTTTCAGAACGGCGGCAGATTCAAAACTCAAAAGATCAGCAAGATTATAATTCTCTGGATTTTGGCCGGCTTCCGCTAAAGTAAATTTCAACTTGATATTCTTAATCTTTCCCTCAAAAAAACCGTTACTTAGAAAGAAAAAAATTGAACAGGCGCCGCTTAAAACTGCCAATCCCAGAATGCGGGCATTGATTCCAGGAATGAAAGCATCCATAAGAAAGCCGTAGAAAAACAAAACGGAGAGCAGGATAAAAACCGCTAAAAATAGCTTCTTAAATGCCAAGGCGTATCTCCAGAGGAATATTTTATCGTAAACCAGCAGTTTGCTTATTGTAGATTCTTTAAAATCAAACATTTTACAGAATAATTTGCCTTATTGAGAATATTAATGCAATTGCCAGAATCAATGGATGCAGAAACCAAATGCCTAATACAAGAAATCCGGCTAAAAATATGCCCGCTTCAATAATCAGTCCGGCCGCTATTAGAAAAATCCTCAATAATAATCCGATTATCCGTGAGAAAATATTAAAAACGAGCGTTTCAGAATATCTTCCGATGTCAAATCCCTTGCCGTAAGAAAAATTGTATTTCCGCCAGGGAGAAAACAGAGTCCTAAAAAGGA
>JAUSNC010000036.1 GCA_030645645.1 Candidatus Parcubacteria bacterium | reverse complement strand
TTTGGAGCCTCCCGGGACGGTAATTATGTCGGCAATCTGGGTGATGTTTCCTTTTTCAGTCTTTATAAACAATTCCCCAGCTTCAGGGGAGGAATGTTGGTTTGTCCGGAAGACTGGAAAATTGATCTTCCTAAAACTTCTTTTAATTTGAGAGATATAATATCATTTTTAAATTGTTTTCTGTTTTTTGCCCTGATTTTTAAAAAACTTGGCAGAGATCTCGCCCCAAGGATAATAAAGAAAGAAAAAAACTTGGAGCCATCCGGCATAAATAGAATTTCCCTTGGTCTTTTTTCCAATTTTTTGAAAGATTTTGATAAATCTTCAAAGAAAAGAAAGAATTTAGCCCTGTTTTTCAAGCAAGAATTAGAAAAATTGAATTTTTCTGTTCAGGAATCGGAGAATAATGTCTTCTGTTACTTTTCAGCCCTGGTTCCGGAAGAGTTTAAAAATAAAAGAGATAAAATAGTTTTAGAATTAAGAAAGAAGAATATCTTCTGTAATCGGATTTGGCATACGCCTATTATTTTAAATAACGAAGCCAGGAGAGAATACCAAATTAATTTGGAAAATTTCCCAAATTCCGTTGAAGTTGCAGGAAGGATAATTAATTTTCCCATGCAAGATTATTATAAGGAAGAAGATATTAAAAATATGATAAATAATATCAGAGAAGTTATTGCAAAGATCTGAAAATAAAATGAAGGTATTATTAATTACATTACATTATTTTCCGGTCATCGGAGGAATTGAGCAATGGGCTCAAAATATTGCAGAAAGGCTTTCGGAAAAAGCCGGAATTTTTGTCATTACAGGAAAAGTTAAAGGACAAAAAACAAAGGAGATCAGAAACGGAGTCAGTATTACTAGAACTTCCTTATTTAACCTGGAAAATCTTTCTTATTCATCGCCCTTATATATAATTAGCGCTCTGCCTTTTATCCTATTTCGCTCGTTTTCTCTTATTAGAAGGGAGAAGATTGATTTACTGCATTGCCAAGGGTTTTTAAGCTCTTTTCTCGGGTACCTGATTTATAAAATGACTAAGATTCCCTATATTTCAACAGTGCAAAGACTGGAGGAAGATAAGGGATTTTTCAGGAGATTGGCTTATTGCAACGCCAAAGTATGCATTGCCGCCAGCCAAGCAATAAAAAAGTATTTTGAAGAAATTGGAGTAAAAAATATAGAAGTCATACCCAACGGCATTGATCTCGGGAAGTTCAGTAATCTTAACCGCGAAAAAAGCAGAAAAAATCTTGGTTTAAATAGTGAATTTGCAATAATGACCGTTGCAAGATTGGAAAAGGTCAAAGGAATAGATTATCTAATAAAGGCCGTTAATCCATCGGATAATTTCAAGCTTATTGCGATTGGCGGAGGAAGCGAAAGAAAAAATCTTGAAAGCCTGGCAAAAGAAAGAGGCATTAAAGAAAAAATTGTTTTCCTCGGGGAAATTCCAAACGAAAAAATAGGGGAATATCTGGTGGCTGCCGATTGTTTTGTCCTTCCATCCTTGAAGGAAGGATTTGGCATAGTAATATTAGAAGCAATGGCCTGCCGCGTCCCGGTAATTGGAACAGATGTGGGAGGAATAAAAGATATAATTGAAAATAATAAAAACGGAATCTTGGTTAGTTCTAAAGATTCTTCTGTTTTAGCAGCGGCCCTGGAAAGAATCCGATCTAATCCGGGATTAGCATTACAATTGGCTGATAATGCCTTATCTGCTTTAAATAGGTATAATTGGAGCAATATTAGCGAGCGAGTTTTTGATATTTATCTGAAAACAGCCATATGAAAATATTAATCGCAACTCCGATAGCCGCGCCTTCAATAGGAGGCCCGGCAACATATATAAAAAATCTATTCCAAATCCTTGAAAAAGAAGGAATCTCCTCGGTTTTAATAAGTTATAATTCATTAAAATCATATCCACAACCATTGCGTTTCTTGCTTTATTCAGCGTCTTTATTAAGTAAGGCTGGCGGTTGCGATTTGATATACGGCTTCAATATTATAAGCTCAGGACTGCCGGCTTTTTTTTGCAGCAAAATATTCAGGAAAAAATTTATTATCAGGTTAGGAGGAGATTTTTTATGGGAAAGGGCGGTAGAGGAAGGAAGGAGTGAGGCCACGCTGAAGGATTATTATAAGGAACCTAAAAGCATAAGAGAGAGAATATTTATCTGGCTGATTAAGAGAGTTTTGAAGGGGGCGGACCGGATTATTTTCACCAGCGACTTTCAAAAAGAAATTTATATTGACTTTTACGATTTAGACCGATCAAAGATAAGTATTATAGGAAATCCTTTTCCCGAAAAAATAAACGGCAATACGCAAAACGCTGATTATCAGATACTTTTTGCTGGTAGACTGATTAAACTGAAAAATTTAGGTAATCTTATAGATGCTTTTGCTAAATCAGTTGAAAAGGTCACCATGCCGCTGACCTTGAAAATTGTGGGAGATGGGCCGGAAACGCAATTTTTAAAGAATAAAGTGGAAAAACTTCAACTTCAGGATAAAATATTTTTTGAAAAAGCTTTATCCCAGAACCAGCTTTTTGAAGAGATAAGAAAAAGCTACTTTTGCGTTTTGCCTTCACTGTCTGAAATTACTCCTAATTTTGCCTTAGAATCTATAGCAATGGGAAAGCCTATTCTATTAACCAGGGAAACAGGATATTATGAGAAATTCAAAGATATGCTTCTTTTTATTGATCCAAAAGACGTAGAAGATATTTCAAGAAAGATAATCTATCTTTGTGAAGAAGAAAACTATAATAAATACAGGAAATTAATTGAAGGAATGCCTTTATCTTTTTCTTGGCAAGATATTACTAAAGAACATATTGTTTTATTTAAAGAATTAATATGAAGAAAGTTTTATTTATCGGCGTTACCGGACGCAGTCTGGCTAAGAATGGAGATTTTCATTTAGCCGGGAAATATAAAGGACTTACAAGCGGCATGGAAGTTTTTGATTTGGCAAAAGGCGGACCGGCCCATATAAAGAAGTGGGGAGCAGATTTTTATCTCCTCCCATCAGGGATTCTTTTCTGGCCCATTTGTTTTATGGCCGCTTTTTGGATCTGTTTGACAAAGAAAATAGATGTGATTGTCAGCCAGTCTCCGCTTATAGACGGTTTCCTCGGAGTAATTTTAAAAAAAATATTGAAAAAAGAGCTGATTATTGAAATTCACGGAGACTGGAAAGAAGGCCCATTTCTTTCAAAGAAAAGGAGAATGGAATTTTTACAAAGAAAGTTTATTCCATTTTTGGCTAAAATAAGTTTGAAAAATGCAGACAAAATAAGAACGGTTGCTAAATATTTAGCGGAGGAAGCTAGAAAAATTGCTCCGGACAAGCCATATATTCTTTTTCCTACTTTTACAGATTTGGATATTTTTCTGAACGAAAAGGAGGTTCGTTCTAATAATTATATTTTATTCGTCGGGACCCTGGAAAAGGTTAAAGGGGTTGAATATCTGATTGAGGCATTTTCAAAAATTCATAAAAATTTCAGCGAATTCAGGTTATTAATAATCGGAAAAGGTTCGGAAGAGAATTATCTTAAAGATATGGCTTTAAAATTTAATATTGCAGATAAAGTTGAATTCAGGGGGAAGCTTTCTTTAATTGAAACAAAGGACATTATGAAAGATTGTTATTGTTTTATTCTCCCTTCCTTATCTGAAGGCCTGCCAAGAGTAATAATAGAGGCTATGGCTTTAAGCAAGCCGGTAATCGGAAGCGATGCAGGAGGAATTCCTGAGCTGGTTCAAGATGGAATCAATGGATTTCTATTTAAGAGTGGCGATTCTGGCTCTTTGGCAGAGAAAATGAGGACTTTATTATCAAAAAAAGAGCTTGCTAAGGAATTCGGCATTAAAGGGAGGATGTTTGCAGAACAGAATTTCTCTAACGATAAATACATTGAAAATTATATAAAAATGATTAATAATTGAGTATTCAGTTTTTACTTATATGAAAGCCATAATTTTAGCAGGCGGGAAGGGGACCAGGCTCCCTGAGTCCGCTAAAATAATCCCAAAAGCTCTGGTTAAAATAGGTTCAAAAACTATTTTACAGCATCAGATTGACTGGTTGAAATTGCATGGTATTTCTGATATCAGATTAAGTCTTGGTTTTAGAGCGAACCAAATATCAAGTTGTTTTAGCGGGATTTATCAATGCATAGTGGAATTAAAGCCCCTTGGAACAGGAGGAGCCATTAAATTGGCTTCAGAGGGGATTAAGGAGCCGTTTCTGGCTGTAAACGGGGATATTCTTACGGATATTGATATCACGCGCTTTATAAATGCTTTCCAGACAAGTTCTTTCCCTAATATGATGGCTGTTTATGAAGTGCCTGACGTATCGGAGTTTGGTTCGGTGGTAATTAAAGGAGATAGTATTTTAGAATTCAGCGAAAAATCCGGAACAGGAAAAGGCTATATGAATGCAGGAGTATATATTCTATCGCCGAACGTATTTGAAAAAGCAAACGCCGGAGAATCTTTTTCTATAGAGCGCGATATTTTTCCTTCGCTTGCTAAAGAAGGAAAACTCGGCGCCTTTATACATAACAGTTTTTGGACTGAAGTGGGAACAGAAGAAAGGTTAAAAAAAGCGCAAAATAATATAAAGAATATAATTTAAAGTGAAATTGCTGATTATAACCCAGAGAGTTGATATTGAAGACGATAATCTCGGCTTTTTCCATCAATGGATAGAAAAACTGGCTTTAAAGGTTGATAAGATTTGCGTTATCTGCTTGTGGGAAGGAAAGCATAATCTTCCCGATAACGTTTCCGTATATTCCCTGGGAAAAGAAAAAGGCTTCTCCAGATTAAGGAGATTATTGAGATTGCAGATTTTGCTTCTGGCCAATTTGCCGGAATCAGACGGTATTTTTATCCATATGTGCCCGATTTACGCCATAGCCAGTTTTCCTTTAGCGAAGATTTTTTCTAAAAAGATGATTCTTTGGTTTTTGCACAGATCCGTGAACTGGAAATTAATTTCAGCCGAAAGATGCGTAGACAGGATTTTAACCGCTTCAGAAGAGAGCTGCAGGCTGAAAAACAGAAAGAAGATTAAAATTGTAGGACATGGCATAGATACGGAATTATTTAAGGCGCGAAATCCAGAATCCATAATCCAGAATTCAAAATTTAAGATTTTATCAGTTGGAAGAATATCGCCAATCAAAGACCAGCAAACTCTGATTGAGGCAATAGATATTCTTGTTAATCAAAAAAATATCAAAGACATAGAAGTAAAAATTATTGGTAGTCCTCTGGAAGAAAGCGAAACAAAATATTTTGAACAATTAAAGAAAATGAAAGAAAATAGGGGATTAAACAACTATATTGAATTTCTAGGAAGCGTTTCTTATGCGAAATTGCCGGCATATTATCAAGAGGCGGATCTTTCGGTAAATCTTAGCCATACGGGGAGTATAGACAAGGTGGTATTGGAAGCCATGGCATCAGGATGTTCGGTTTTGACCTGCAACGAAGCTTTCCAAAATATTTTGGATTTAAAATACCTTTTTAATAAAAAAGATCCACTGGATTTGGCTGAAAAAATTATTAATTTGCGAGAAGCGAAGGAAGATAAAAATTTAAGGGATATTGTAGTAAAGAACTATAATTTAGATGCTTTAACGGATAAAATAATTTTAGAATTTAATGTGCTCAATAAACGGATTTAATTTTCAAGACAAAGCCTTAATCCAAAAGATGGTTGAAATAACAAGGCACCGGGGCCCTGATGCCGAAGGTTTTTATTGCGATGAAAATATTTCTCTTGGGCATGCCAGGCTTTCCATTATTGACCTTTCAGAAAATGCCCGTCAGCCAATTTGGAACGAAGACAGGTCGCTTTGTATTATTTACAACGGAGAAATATATAATTTTAAAGAATTAAGAAAAGGACTTGAGGAGAAGGGGCATAAATTCAAATCTTCATCGGATACAGAAGTGATCATGCATCTTTATGAGGAGAAGGGGGAAAGATGCCTTACAGAGCTTAACGGAATTTTTTCTTTTGCCATCTATAATAAAAACGAAAATTCCTTATTTCTAGCCAGGGACAGAATTGGAGTAAAACCTTTTTATTATTATTTTAATCCTTCAATGAGCTCAGGCCCGGCTAAATTTATTTTTTCTTCAGAGATTAAGGCAATTTTAATCCATTCAATTCCAAGGGAAATTGACCAGGAAGCTTTTTCCCACTATTTGAAGATGTTTTTTACGCCCGGCCCCTTTACTCTTATAAAAGGGGTTAAAAAACTCCCTCCGGCCCATTATCTTATTTATAAGAATGGCAATATAAATATTAAAAAATATTGGGATATTGATGATCATCCGGAAATTCAGTCAAAAAGTAAGGCAATAGACGGAATAAAGACCTTATTGAAAGATTCGGTAAAACGCCAGCTTATTTCCGACAGGCCGGTGGGAATTTTCCTAAGCGGAGGCATTGATTCTTCTTCTGTTTTAGGAATGGTTTCAGAATTTGTTTCAGAAAAAATTAAAACTTATTCAGTGGGCTTTGACGTGGAAGAAGAAAAATATAACCGAGATTTTTGGCTTGCTCGTCAAACTGCAAAACATTATCAAACAGAC
>JAUSNC010000034.1 GCA_030645645.1 Candidatus Parcubacteria bacterium | reverse complement strand
TCACATGGACTTTCGCTAAAAATCGGTGCACCAGGTTTCGGATTGAATGACCAATGGACTACCAATTAGATTAGGGTAATTCATTAGGCAAGAAATCTGCCTTCCTTGGCGGATTTTTTGTTAGGGAATATACTCAATCTATTTATTTTGAGTTATTTTATATTTCTTGCGGAGAAATGGCATTATTGCTAAAATACAACAAGATATTAAGTGTGCGGTCGGCCATTGATAATAAAGGAAAGTTTAAATTCCATCAAGATAAAAATATATGAACAAAAATATAATCATTGGAATAATTGCTACAGTAATAATCTTGGCTGGAGTATTCTTTATACTCAACAACAAAGGGCCAATAGATACGGCACTTTTTGAGGGGGATGAAACCGAATTAACTTCTCTCGGCAATGATATTAATGCATTCAACCAGGATGAAACTATTCTGGATGAGATTAATCAGACTTTCAGCGATATCCTGGACGAAAGCGCTGTAGTAAGCGTAGAGTCAGCTCTAGATTTAACTTCAATTGAAAAGGAAGCGGCGGAAGCCGACTTCGCCGGCGAATTAGATGTTTTTAACGAGGCTATACTGCAGGAGATCGACCAAGCTCTTGGTGAAACTTTGTAGTAATAACTTTAATAAATTTATTATGAAAAAAATATTACAATCAATTCTACCCTTAATTATTGCCTTTGTTTTAGCGGGATATTCATCGGTGGGCATTGCACAAACCACGGATGAAGATGTTCAGAATACTCTCAACCAGATGAGACAATCCAGGCAGGAATTCAAGAATGCCAAAGCTCAAGAAGCAAGCGAAGCTGCAGGAGTGGGCAAGGCCAAGGGAGAAGCCCAGCGCTTGGTTGCTCAAGAAAAAAGAGAAACAGCCCAACAAAGAATGGAAGAAAAGAGGAAAGAAGTTCTTCTTAAGTTGTTTGATATTCAGATTAAGCATTTAGAAAGGACTAAAGCCAGAGTTCAGAAGATGCCAAATATAACAGATGAGCTTAAAGCCCAGCTTGCGACGGAAATTGATATTGTCATCCAGAAATTAAATGACGAGAAAGTAAAAGTCCAGGCTGCAACAGGGCAGGAAGAAATAAAGAATCTGGCAAAGGAAATCAGAGACTTCTTCAAATCCTATAAGGATATAGTGAAGAATATTGTAGATGCTATTCATAATTCCAGGGCCAATAATGCCGCGGCTACAGCTGAAGAAAGGCTGGCTGCAGTTAAAGCCAAGGTCCAGGAATTGAAAGCGCAAGGAAAAGATACTTCAGACATTGATACAGAAATTGAGGAGGCAGAAACAGATATTGATGATGCACAAGAAGCAATCGGCAGAAAGGCCTTCAAGGAAGGAAATGAAGATTTGAAGGGCGCTTACCAGAAATTCCGTAATATTGCCCAGGAGGCAAAAGGATTATAATAAATCTAACTTAACGGAAAAGACGCCCGAAATTGGGCGCTTTTTCTTTTAACTGGGCCGATCTTATGGTATTCTCAAGAGGTTAAATTTGTATGAATAAAAATGAAGTTATTTTAAGATTTGACGAGGCTTCTTTCAGCCACGGCCGCAATAAACCCATTCTGAATGAGGTCAGTTTTTCTATGAGGAGGGGATCCAAGATTACTTTAATGGGGCAGAATGGAGCAGGCAAAAGCACTATTTTCCATCTCATTGCCGGCGCTCTAGTACCTGATTCGGGCGCTATTCATCTCGGCCAAGGAGTAACCGTGGCCGCCTCCAAACAAGTCATTCCGCGCGATCAGCTTAACTTAACTCTGAGGGAGTTTTTCCAGAATTGCTTTAAGGAAAAGATATATGATATAGATCCTAAAATCGACGAGGCTCTGGAAATAGTCAATCTGGCGGCTGATCACGATAAGGTAATCAAATCGTTCTCCGGCGGACAACAAGCCAGACTGCTTTTGGCGTCCGCCATTATTCAGAAACCGGACTTATTGCTTTTAGACGAGCCTACAAATAATCTGGATCAGGAGGGAATCAGCCATTTGACGCAGTTTCTGGTTGGTTATCAGAAAACCTGCATTGTTATTTCCCACGATGCTGATTTCTTAAATGCTTTCACTCAAGGCGTTTTGTACCTTGATATTTTCAATCATAAGATTGAGCAATATACGGGAAATTATTTTGACTTGCTGGTTGAAATTACGGCCAGAATAGAAAGAGAGAACAGGAAAAACGCCCAGCTGGCCAAAAAAATTATAGAAAATAAGGAAAAGGCAAACTATTTCGCCCAAAAAGGAGGGAAGATGAGATTAGTGGCGAAGAAAATGAGGGACGAGGTTGAAGAGATGGAAGAAGATAAAGTTGACGTCAGAAGGGAGGATAAAACCATCCGGCCTTTTATTATTCCTTGCCAGCAGGATATCGGAGGAGAAATTTTAAATATCACTTCCTTCTCGGTTATGAAGAAGCATAAAGTTGTAAAAAAAGAAGCAAAGATTTCCTTGCGTAAAAATGAGCGTTTACTGCTGGTCGGACCCAACGGTATCGGTAAATCTACTTTGCTTGAATCCCTGGCTTCCGGCAAAGCCAAGGGAGCTGAAATTGCTCAGGGCGTTAAAGTGGGATACTACCGCCAAGATTTCTCTACTCTTAATTTTGACGATACGGTTTTTCAATCTCTTAATTCCGCCGGTAAAGATTTTTCAGAAGAGGGCTTCCGTTCCCTGATGGCCGGTTTTCTAATAACAGGGGATTTAGTATATGCAAAAATAGGCAGTTTATCTGAAGGACAAAAAGGCTTGGTGTCTTTTGCCAGGCTGGTGATGCAGAAACCGGGCCTTCTTATTCTGGACGAACCGACTAATCATATTAATTTTCGCCATTTGCCGGTTATAGCTTCCGCGCTGAATAAATATGAAGGAGCCATGGTTCTGGTGAGCCATATCCCGGAGTTTATCAAGCAGATAAGGATTGATGAAATTCTTGATCTGGGGAAATAAATATAAGCAGTAATTTAAATCTTATAGTGCCAAAGGATTTGGCCGTTCAAAGTGCGATTTTTCAGCCTGTAAAACAACGCGAATCATTGTTTTTAGAGATGCCAGAGGATATTTGCCGCTTGCAGTTTCATCTGAAAGCATTACTCCGTCTGTTCCGTCCCAAACGGCGTTTGCAATATCCGAAACATCGGCGCGAGTCGGCCGTTCATGGCTGACCATTGATGTAAGCATTTGTGTTGCGGTTATTGTTCCTTTTCCATGCCAATTTGCATGCCTTATAAGATTTTTTTGAATAAAAGGAACGTTTTCAATCGGGATTTCAATACCAAGGTCTCCCCGAGCAATCATAATGGCGTCTGAAGCGCGGATAATGGAATCTATATTTTCTAAAGCGAATTTTGTTTCTATTTTTGCAATTATTTTTATCTTATTTCCCGCCAATTTCCGCAGTTTTTTAACGTCATCAGCCGTTTGGACAAAAGAGATTGCAATAAAATCAACGCCATGGCTGACCGCGAATTTTACATCTTTGACGTCTTTAGGTGTCACGCCGGTATTTGAAAGCTTGGTATTCGGAAGATTTATCCCTTTCCGTGAGTAAAGTATTCCTCCGCGCGATACTTCAGTGAAGATACGATCTGTAGAAATACGTTTTGTGATTACTTCAATATCTCCATTTGCAAAATAAATAGGGTCTCCGACGCGGATGTCGCCATAAAGAGCAGGCGAGCTTTCAATATAAATAGCGTCGGTGTTTTTTTTATTTGCTGAAAAAACGGCAACTGATCCTTCTTCAAGATTTTTCCCTTCAGGAGGCAATACGCCAACTCTTATGCGGGGTCCTTGGAGATCCTGCATAATCAGAACCTTCCGTCCTGTTTTCCTCGCGGCGCTTGCGATAATTTTCTTATAGATAAGGAATTTTTCGTATGAGCAATGTGAAAAATTCATTCTGGCAATATCCATGCCGGATGCAACAAATTTATTGATTATTTCCTTTGATTCTGAAGCAAGTCCTATAGTTGCGATTATTTTTGTGCGCATAGGCAAGTATTATAACAAACTGGAAGGATTTGTAAATAATTGTGACCGTTTTTTATGAATATCTGCAATTTTATTTGTTTTCCTAAAATGCTACAATAAAAGAAATAATAAATTCTCATGGCAAACAGCGAAATAAAACTGTCTCCAAACTCCCTTAACCTTTACTTTGAATGCCCGGCCTGTTTTTGGCTGGATAAGAAAATGGGAATAAAGAGGCCTCCTCCGTATCCTTACGCCCTGAATATGGCGGTAGATGTCCTTTTAAAGGAAGAATTCGATAAATACAGGGCAAAAGGAGAGCTCCATCCTTTATTAGTTGCGAATAATGTTCCGGCCAAGCTTTTTTCCGATCAGAAACTGCTGGACGATTGGAGGAATAATTTTAAAGGCATAAGGTATTATGACGAAAGTCTTAACGCTACTCTTTTCGGGGCTGTTGATGATATTTTGGAATTCAGCGACGGAAAGCTGGCGCCTCTTGATTACAAATCAACCGGCAGCGCCGTGCCAAAGGTTTACGACCGTTTCCAGCTTCAGATGGACGTTTATACCTATCTTCTGGAAAGGAAAGGATATGCCACTCCGAGAAAAGGATGCTTAGCCTTTTACGTGGTTGATAAGGAAAACGGGTTTGAAGACAAACTTCCTTTTAGGAAAGAAATACAGATTATTGATACTGATCCTGATTATGTGCAAGGAATATTCGGCGAAGCGGTTGATTTATTACGCCAGGAAAAAGCGCCAAAACACAGCGGCGACTGCAAATTCGGACACTGGATGGAAGACGTTTCCAATATTCAAAACAATCAGGGATAATTTCAGTAAAACTTTTTATTGACAATAATTAATAGGAGATGTAAGATTTTAAAGGATTCAGAAATTGATAAAAACAATAGTTCTTATAAAATGTTTCATACCTCAGGATGTCCAAGCGGTAAAAGACAAATTGCCGAAATCATGGGAAATATACGAAATTAATCCTTCAATACCTCCTTTTAGTTTCTTATTCAGTTTTGCAGTCATGATTAAAACAAAAAGTCATGAAGAACTGGAAGATAAAATAAATCACATCAAAAGTATGGATGGAGTTGAAAATATCTCCATATTCGCAGTAGTTTCCACCAACCTTCCTCCATGGTTCTATGTTAACTTTTACTGTAAAAACTGAAAGAGTGAATAATACGCATCAAAACTATGGATGAGGTTGAAAATATCTTCGTGATTGCCAGAAGATCCGTATAAAGTTTCTCCAACAGGCGTACATTGAACAATCAGTGTACGCATTTTTATTGACAGCTTTCCGCCGTTTTGATAAGAATATAAGCGAACCAGAATGCAGAAAGCAATAATGCTGATAAACTCAAAATTAGGGACTGAAGAGAAACTGATGCAATATCTCAAAGAGATAAATGAGGTGAAGGAAATCTATCTAGTCTACGGTGTGTATGATATCATTATAATATTGGAATGTGATAGTTTAGATGCGTTAAAAGAAATCCGCAGTAAAAATATTAATTCTTCAGATAATATAAGCTCATCTATTACAATGACAATTAGATAAACATGCAAGATTTTATTTTTGCATGTATTTTTTTTAAATCTTTAGTATAATGAGATATATGGTTACTTTTAAAGACATCCAAAAAAATCCCTATATTCTTGAATTTATTGAACAGACGGGAAGAAAGCTGAAATCCATAGATTATACGGATCACGGAATAGGCCACGCCAATTTGGTTTCTGCCCGAGCAAGAACGCTGGCGCAGGAAATAGGATTGGGCGACAGGGAGCAGGAATTGGCGGCAATTGCCGGTTTTTCTCATGACCTCGGTAATTTTTTAAGCCGTTCCCTCCATAATTATTTCGGCGCCTTTATTTTCCAGAATATTTTCGGCAAGGATTTTCCTCCGAGAGAATTGGCATTGCTTATGGAAGCTATTGTAAGCCACGATAAAGATGAAATGGAAATTACCGACTGGCTTTCGGCGGTTACAGTTTTAGCCGACAAATCCGATGTCCGCCGCACAAGAGTGACGGTTACAGATATGAATGTGATAAAAAGAGATATTCATAACCGGGTCAATTTTGCGGTAAAACAAAGTCGCCTGGGAATAAACAAAAAGAGCAAGATTATAACTTTAAGCCTGAAAGTAGACACCAATTTCGTGCCAATAATGGAATATTTTGAAATTTTCACCGAAAGAATGGTCTATTGCCGCAAAGCTGCGGAATTTCTCGGATACAAATTCGGGCTGGTTATAAATAACTTTAAATTGCTTTAATCAATATTTGACAGCATCTTTTCGGATGGTAAACTTAAATTAGAAAGATATAATTATGCTTGACGATAACGATATCCAAAAAATTATTGAAGCAAACAGAGTGGTTTTTCCCAGTAAGGAAGACTTCGAAGGTTTTAAAGATGAAATAAAACAGAGTTTTTCTGATTTGCAGACTTCGGTTGATGCTTACGCCAAGAAAGCAGATACTTATTTTCAAGAGATGGTAATGTTGACTCATAAAGTTGATAAATTAGAGAAGTGGATTCAACAGATAGCCGAGAAGGTAGGAATTAAATTAGAATCCTAAAATTATCACTTTATAAATAACTTTAAACTGCTTTAAACAATGTGCGCCTTAAACCGGCGCTTTTCAGTTACGATTTAATTAATAAAGCAGATTATTGACAATTTTAATGTCATATTGTAGTATTTCCTCCAGAGATGATAAATAATTGCATATAAATTCTACTCAAAAAGATAGAACAAAAGAGATCCTTGAAAAGAGCTTAAGATTTGGACCCTTAGATATATATTTAAAGGTCGCAGTACAGATTTATGCCCTTGAAGATAAAGGTGAGAAAGTCTGGTATGACAAACTGGTTGAACAACTAGACGGAGTAATGACCGCGACGGAAATTATGTTAGTAATCCCCGAATTAGTAGATTTTGAAATTATAAGGCAAGAATTTGGAGAAACTAGCAAAGGAAGGGCCGGAAAATTAATTTTCATTACAGACTATCAGAAAGATACCATAAAAAGAGTATACGAACGTCATTATAAAACACCAAATAAAAAGAAAGAACCATT
>JAUSNC010000023.1 GCA_030645645.1 Candidatus Parcubacteria bacterium | reverse complement strand
CAAGATCTGGCTTTTCTTTTTTCAAAGCCGCCAAGCCTTCTTCGCCGTTAAAGGCAAGGCTAAGTTTAAAACCGTCCAGTTCCAGCTTCCTCTGATACATTCTGACCACCATTGAATCATCCTCAACCAGTAATATCTTATTTTTATTTGCCATATATTTTTAAAATTATTTAATTAAATTTCTTCGGTAATTTTCTTAGTTATCCAGTAAGCGGGCAAAAGCATCATGATTACAATAATAATAGTAATGGAAAGAGTTAAACGGTTAGTTGCAACAGCGGTATCAGCAAGCTCTGTTTGAAGGCGAGAAGCCTGAATCATACCTATTGTTTTTCCTTCGGTGTTCTTCAACGGAAGATAAGCGGCTAGATAAGGCCTTGAAAAAATCATTGTGCTTAATGTCATCCCTTGGCCCTCCTCTAGAACTTTTTTAATCACTGCTTGATCAGTCTGTTTCGCTCCGGTATTCCTTGTTTTTCCGATTGGATCAAAAATAGTAGTGGCCTGAACCGCATCTTCCAGATAAATGGCTATTTCCAGATTAGTCGCTTTTTTCAATCGGTCAACAAATGCATTGTCAATAATAAAACCTGTGACAACCGCCCCTATAATATTGTTCTTACTGTCATAAACCGGAGCTGCTCCCCTTATTGAAAGTTTTTCCGTTTCGGTTGGTTCAATAGTGGCGTAAGGATTGCCGGCCAGGGCTGACTTGCCGGCTGATTCCAATCCTATATTATCACCTTTTGAAGTTAAGGAATGAGATCTTAAAATTACCTCTCCCCCACTATCGGCGATGGTCAGGAAATCCATAGATTTTTCAGCCATAAGCTGCTGGGCTTTTTCTTCAATATTGCCAAAATCTTTTTCCGCTAAGCTGCGTTTAATTTCTTCATCTTTGGCAAAAATCTGGGCATTAGAAAGAGATTCATTCTTCATTCTTAAAAAAGTAAACTCCATAACTTTAACATTGGAGATTAAACTCACTTCAGTTTCTTTCTCCATATTCCCTAAAAGGATGGCTGAAAATGTAAGGGTTACAATCACCGAAATTAAAAGAGCCATGCCCACAAAAATCAAGAGCATTTCTTCTCTAATTCTCGTCTTCATGTACTGCCATCCCCAAAAGCCTAAGAAAATAAAACCGGTAAATTTAATAATATTCTCAAGAATCCAGACAGCTCCTTGAGTTCCGGTTTTTGCGTTAACGACAGACAGAATTGAAGATAGAGCCAGTAAGGAAAAGGCCATCCAGAAAGGCCGTAGGGTTTTCTGAAATTCCTTTTGATATCTTATAAAAGACAGCGCCGCAATTAAAATAAGCAGTATAGTTGCTGCAATATGAACAATCCATAAAATACTGGCTACAGCCGGCAAAATAAAGACCGCTTCAAATTTTGGCCTGCTAGGAGGCTTTTCAGCAAATAAATTGAAGAAAATCAAAAAAAGCCCTGAAATATAGCTGAAAGAAGCAATAGTCAACCAAAAATCTGAAGTAATTGCCAGAGAATGGGCAATTCCCCAAAAGGCAAAAAACAAAAATCCCAGGGTCCTAGTCAGGGTTTTAAGCTCTCTTTTAATAAAATAAGCATCTAAAGACAGCCAGGCCAATGTAAAAAGAATAATGGCCCCGAAAAACTCTAAAGCAAAATGCAAATTGTTCAGCCAAAAAGATATATCCATATTAAATTATTATATCACAAATCTATTTTTGGTATAACTGCCCCACTTTATTTTTTATTTCCTCTTCATTCAAAACGCCGATATAAATTTCCTTAACTCTCCCTTCCTGATTAATAAAATATGTGGCCGGCAGAGCGCTGATTTTATACAATTCCCCCACTTTCCCATTGCTATCTAATAAAACAGGTAAAGTATATTCCCCTCTTCTGATAAAACCACTGACAACGCTTTTATCTTCCTGATTATTAATAGTAAGGAGTAAAACATCTTTTTCATTTTTAATCCTTTGATAATAGCGCTCTAATACTGCAATCTGGTCCTGGGCGGCCGGATTCCAGGTTGTCCAGAAAGTTAAAATGATATTTTTACCTTTATAATCACCCAGTTTAATTTTTTTCCCTTCAATATCCGGCAATTCAAAATCCGGAGAAATATAATCAATTATTTTATTTTCCGGTATTTCTTCGGTTTCGCTGATTCCAAAGGTTATTTTCTCCGATGATCCACTGAAAAACCCTGCGGCAATAAAATAAATTAAAACCGCGCCGATAATTAAAATTAATATTATTATTAAGATTATTCTTATTTTTTTTGGTAGCATATTATTTTTATAATTTAATTAGCCATGAGAAGTAGTCTAAAATTTTATCAATGGCTCCCTTATTTATTAAAGGAATTTCCGCGTTAATTAAGTAATTCTTTTTTATCTCTAAATTTTCCGACTTAATAGTTTTAAAATCGCGGTGGGAAACTTCTAGCCGGTAAGTTCCCGGCGGAACCAGGAATCCGTATTCGCCCGACTCGTCGGTTGTTTGAGGATTTCTCTGTCCAAAAGCCTCGGCGTCCCAAATCAGCCAGGAATTGGTATTTTGATCGTGAAAATAAAGGGCGGCTTTTGCTTCCTTAATCATCATACCGGTCTCCTTGCTTGAAATAGTCCCTAACGGAATAACATTTAATATAGCAATCTCTTTATCTTGAAAATTCCCCGCTCCGTCTTTGGCATTAATCACCAGAGAATGATCGCCGAAGTCTTTAAAATTAAATTCACTTTCCCAAAGACGAGTTGCCTTATTGAAGTTGAGATTGAAAACCGTTTCGTCGCTTTTTAAAATAACCTCCTGTGCTTCCCCGTCAACCGATACAAGGATTTTATATGGAGTATCCTTAAATAATTTTATAGCTCCTGTTTCATCAGGAAAAAGAACCAGACTCCCTGAGGAAATTAAATTACTGCCGATCCGAGGAGGAGTCGTGTCAATTGTCAGATCTATCGGCTCAGGATAGGTAATATTTCCCGCGCGATCGCTCACCCTTACCCTGACCTGATAATTCCCGTCTTCCAGGGGAAAGCGGTGAGAAAATTCAAAATTCGCCTTTAGAGATTCATATCCTTCTGTAATTAAAGCCTTATACCAATTGATATTGTCAAAAGAATATTCCGCATATTGAATTCCGGAAAATTCATCTGAAGCCTGGCCCTGAAAACTGGGCCTTGTATTTTTAGTAAATTGGGCGGCCGGATTATCAAGTATTACTTTAGGTGCGATATTATCAATAAAAATATTCAGAACTGCTTCTGTTTCGCTCATGCCGTCGCTGACAGCTATCTTTATCTGATAATTGCCGTTGGCGATTTTTGAAATATCCAAAACGGAAGGACTGGTCAATTCTTCAGCCAGAACAATCCAGTCTCCATCGCCCTCCCTATAAAGAGCTCTGGCAATAATCGGATCGGTATCTATATCCTGAACCTCCCAGGAAAATTCTTGTACCCCGCCCAAAAATTCCCCTCCTTTAATGCTTACAGCGGAAATTTGAGGCGGATTATCTAAAACAACTGCACCGGTAATTTCAGTAATATTTTCAGCGAGATCGGTGCTTTTTAAAGAAATTTCATTTGGGCCGTGGACAGGCAGAGTTATATCTTTAACTTCAAATTCTCCTCTTTCACCAGTAGTAATTTTAAAAATTTTATCGGCTAAAACAAGTTCTATTGTGGCATTCGGCTCAGTCCTGCCTTGAAAATTAATTTGAATTCCCTCCGCTCCCGAATTAACATCTTGGCCGTCATCAATAATTTTATCTAAGAAAGGAGATTCAATAAAGGGAGAAACAGTATCTACATTAAATGACCTGGAAATTTTGACTGAACGCTTTAATACATCCATTGCCCTGATTAGAATAACGTATTTGCCGTCTTCCAGCGGCTCTTGAATTGATATTTCGATTTTTTCTATTAGAGAATTAAATTCTCCGTCTGAAGCAATTGCATTTTTCCAGCTTGCACCTCCATCCAGGGAATATTCAGTCAAAACAATATTCTGTTCAGAACCAGTTATTTTTCCCGTTATAACAGGGGTATTGCTTTTGGTAAAATAATTCGGCGGAATATCTAAGGAAATATGCGGCAAATTATTCTTAACGGTAAAACTCTCAAAAATCCTGCTGACTTTCTCTACTCCGTCGTCAGCCGTGATTTTTAAAATATAATTAGGACCGTCGGCTAATTGAGTGGTATCCATTTGAAAGGACATTTCAGAAACATCCGAAATAATATAATCCCAGGTAATGCCTCCGTCGTTTGAAGCCGCAATGGAAAAAATCAGCTTATCATTATTTAAATCTGTGCTCGCCCAGTTAATCTCTTTTTGTCCAAAGAGAATTTCTCCGGCAATAAGAGAACTTGATAAAATTTTCGGAGGACTGTTTAGCTTCACTTTTAAAACAACTTCCTCGCTTTCTTCCCCTTTCTCATTAACAGCCGTAATACTTAAAGTA
>JAUSNC010000022.1 GCA_030645645.1 Candidatus Parcubacteria bacterium | reverse complement strand
CTTAAAAAGGCACAGGACTAAAAAATAGTCTCTGTCTTTTTTATTCTTGATTCTATATCGAAATCGCCATACCGGCGGTTTTTATTTGACTGCCTTTAATAAGTAGGCTATTATAATAAAGTAAGTTTCTGTTAATTTTCCTTTCCGCTACTTATTTATTAACTATGTAAGCCGTGAAAGAGATTAAACAGTCGGTCGGCTTACCTTAATAAATAAATGGCGCAAGGAATTAATTATACTCTAGAGATAATTTTTACTTCGCTAGTATTATGGCAAAAAAATTATTCGTTGGCGGTTTGTCTTATGACACCGCTGACACAACCTTGAAAGAGACATTCGCCGCCGCCGGAACAGTTGAATCGGCAACCGTGATTATCGACAAGATATCCGGCCGATCAAAAGGATTCGGATTTGTGGAAATGTCTACCGAAGATGAAGCCAAGAAAGCAGTAGAAATGTTCAATGGCAAAGACATCGACGGAAGAAAGGTTACAGTAAACGAAGCCAGACCCCTGGAAGCCCGCCCCCCGAGGAGAGATTTCAACAGAGGAGGATATGGAGGAGGAGACAGAGGAGGACAGCGCTGGTAAGATAAGAAAAAATCCCCGAAAGGGGATTTTTCTTTTACGTAAATTTACTCAAAAATATTGACAAACAGGCCATAATTCCTTATAATCATAAGTGATTAAGAATGCTTAGAACAGAAATGCCGCACGAAGGTGTCTTTACTCGCTTAGGATCTTCAAAAATTCACGGAGTCGGAGTTTTCGCAATTAAGGACATAAAGGAAGGAACTTACATTTTCCTAAAAAATAATGAAGAGATGACATGGGTGGAAGAGAAAAAGATAGAAAAACTACCAAAAGAAACATATAAACTATACAAGGATTTTTGTGTTTTTAAAGGCGGAATGGTCGGATGTCCCAAAAATTTCAATCTACTCACGGTAGAATGGTATCTTAATAATTCTAAGACCCCAAACTGTGGATGTGATAAAAATTATAATTTCTTTGCATTGCGAGACATTAAGAGAGGCGAAGAATTAACCATAGATTACAAGAACTATAGCGACAAATAAACTCAAGGAGACCACTTTCATTTAAGAAAACGGCTCCTTTTTTATTTTCCTAAAGAAGATAAGACATTTTGGCAATACCCCTTATTTAATCTAGTAGCGAAAACGAACGGCATTTTTTTATTCCAAAGAAATACATATATTGTTTATTTCTTTCTGCTAAAATAAAAGTACAGATGAAAAAAATATTAAAAATAGCTGCAATATTTTTGTTTTTTTCCGCATTTCTAGTATTTCTAAAAATAATTTTTCCGGCTGGCTCAGATAATATAAAGGTTTGTTTTGAAGAAGATTGTTTTATTACTGAAACCGCTTTAACACAGGAGGAAAAGGCAAAGGGTTTAATGTTTAGGGAAAACCTTGAACAAAATAAAGGAATGCTATTTGTTTTTAATAAAGAAGGCGAATATTCTTTTTGGATGAAAAATACTCTGATTCCGCTTGATATAATCTGGATGAACGAATATAAAGAAGTGGTCTTTATAAGCAAAAACAGCCGGCCATGCAATACAGAGGATTGTTTATCCATAAGCCCGGGAGTTGATGCAAAGTATGTTTTAGAATTGAACGCGGGAACAGCTGATAATATCGGATTATCAGCCGGCGGAAAAGCAGTATTTGATATTAAATAGTTCTTTTCTATTTTATATTTTGGTATAATAAAATCATAAATTATAATTAATATAGAAATAAAAATATGATGTCTCAAATACCAATAGATCTTAAAAGTGTAAAAAAAGAAGATTTGGACAAAGAAATATTAAGAGTGGGTATGATTGCCGAACTGGATGCAATCAATCTTTATGAGCAAATGGCGGTTCTTACGGAGAATGAAAATATCCGGAAGGTTTTAATAAATATAGCTAAAGAAGAAAAAACGCATATGGGAGAATTCCAGGCTCTTTTGCTTCAACTGGATAAAGAGCAGGCCGGAGAACTGGAAAAAGGCAAAAAAGAAGTGGAGGAGTTAACCGAATAAAGAATATGCCAATATGCAACAGTTGCGGAAAAACATTTAATATAGACAAGAAACCGGGAGGTTTGTTGTTCTCGCATCCTAAAACCGTAAAAAAGGCAGTGTTAGTAAAAAAGTATCATATTTGCCAGGAATGCGAGAAAAAAATAATATCAGGATTTAGAAAGAGGTAAAAACTACCTCTTTTCTATTTGCATTTTTTTATTTCAAAAAAATAGGTGTTGTTGGTAAACAACAACACCATTATTTGGACTAAAGTTCGAGTTTCTTTTTCCATCGTTCCGCGACAGTCTTCGCTTTCTTGTCGGCGATGCCGATATAGAGAGCCGGGTTTGAAAGAATCTGCCGTTGGTACGGCGTCATCTTTTCAAGATACGTTTGCATTTCCGAATCTGCGATAATTACTTCCTCGAGTGGCCGTTTCTCTCGCTGTGCTTGAAGAGTGAGTAACCGCACCTTCTCATGCGCATCAGGATGCCCGAGAGCGGAGGGGATGAGTTGCATAGGTTCAGCGATGATCCCGCCATTCGTCATTTCGAGATTCTTTTGAAGATTCTCGTGGTCTACCTTGAGTTTTTGCATCGTCCGCGTCAGTCGTTTCGCCGTGTGGACCGCATAAGCGACGATTTCGGGATGCGTGCGAATAGAGGCGCCATTCGTCATGTCTCTTTGATGTTCACTGATCTGATCCATTAACACTGTGACAATTCTTGGTACGATAATCTTCCAGCAGCTTTTGGCGTTCTCGAAGTTGATGGGGTTGCGCTTCTGCGGCATGGTTGAGGAACCGACTTGCGCCGCTTCAAATTCTTCACCCACTTCCCCGATTTCCGTTCGCTGAAGGTTGCGCATGTCATCTGCAAGATTAGCAAGGATGCCTGATAGAATCGCAATCTCGCAAAGAAGACGAGTCATTGCTTCCGGCGGAATAACTTGTGTAGAACATTCAGCTGGCGTCAAACCAAGTTCGGCGAGCACTTCTGTTTCAAACATTTCAGGGTCTTCAAAGAACAGCGACGATGCATTGTATGCCCCGACTGCTCCCGAAAATTTACCCGGAAGTTCTGCGGCGAGTGTTTTTAGCGCTTTGATAGAACCACCGATGCGGCTTACGTATCCAGCGAGCGCGAAGCCGAATGTGATCGGAACCGCGTGCTGACCATGCGTCCTGCCGATTTGAACTGTGTCTGCTTCGCGAAGTGTGATGTCAATGATCACTCCTTCCAATTGCACCAGAGATGGAACGAGCACTTTTTGTACCACATCCTTGTAGCGAGCCGCGTTTGCAGGATCAATAATGTCATTTGAAGTCGCCATCATATGGACATACGGCTTCGTATTTTCGCTGACTTTGGCGCGGATGCAATTCACGAGCGCACGGATATCGTGCCGAATACGGTCTTCTTCCTCGTACACTTCCTCGGTGGTTACTTGACTGCAAGCTATTTCAACCTCTTTGACGGCGGTTTCGGGACAAATTCCGCGGCGATAGAGCACTCTCACGAGAGCAAGCTCCACGAGGAGCTTATAATGGGTAAACCCATTCTCGGAGAGATATTTCGCTACTTCTTTGTCCGGATACCGGTAGTCAATCGGCGAAAGACTGTCAAACTGATTTCGTATTTCCAATTTATTTTCTCCTTTGCACAAATTACAATAAAATAAAGAAAAATGCAAGATTAAAAATAAAAAACAGAAACTCCCAAAAATTTCTATATCAAACGATATAAAAAAATTTCTTCATGTTTTTTATTTAATTTTGACGGAAATAAGCTATAATTGATTTATCAAGGCAAGTGGCGAAATTTATTCAATAATACATAAAAATATGGAAACAGAAAAAAACATCCAAACAGCTTTCGCCGGAGAATGCCAGGCTTACAGGAAATATCATCTTTTTGCCGCAAAGGCTGAAGAAGAGGGATTGCCGGAAATTGCAAAACTGTTCCGTGAAATAGCCGAAGAAGAGGTTCATCATGCCGCAGAGCATGCTGAACTTTCTGGCATGATAAAATCTACAAAAGAGAATCTTACTGCGGCAATAAACGGAGAACGATATGAGTCTGAAGAAATGTATCCTGAATTCGCCAAGACTGCCAAGAGCGAAGGAAATGAAAAGGCTGCCGGTCGATTCAGCGAAATTGCCGATGACGAGAAAAAGCATTTAAAAAGATACGAAGACGCTTTAAATAATCTAAAATAGGACAAATGCGTCAATCGCATTTGGCGGTTTTGAATTTTATGCCGGCAATAGAAATAACTAATTTAAGAAAGCAGTACAACGGGTTGGTTGCCGTTGACAGTTTGAATTTGAAAATCAATGAAGGTGAAATATTCGGTTTACTCGGCCCAAACGGCGCAGGGAAAACAACAACCTTAATGATGCTTACGACTTTGATAAAGCCGACATCAGGAACGGCCGCAATAAACGGCTTTGATATAGTTAAAAATCCGTCGGAAGTCCGAAAATCAATTGGAATGGTTTTTCAAGATCCCAGTTCAGACGAGATATTGACCGGTTACGAAAACTTGAAACTCCACGGTATGCTGTACGGAATGGACGGCAAATTAAGAGAAAAAAGAATAGAAGAGATTTTAAAACTGGTGAATCTGGAAGATAGAAAGAACGATTTTGTCAAAAAATATTCCGGAGGAATGAGAAGAAGGCTGGAGCTTGGCAGGGGCCTTATACACCATCCCAAAATTCTTTTTTTGGATGAGCCAACTCTTGGATTAGATCCGCAGGCAAGAGAAAATATCTGGCAATATGTGGAAAAGCTGACCAAAGAAGAGAAAATAACCATAATAATCACGACTCATTATATGGAAGAGGCTGAGAAGCTTTGCGACAGGCTGGCCATAATAGATAAAGGAAAGATTGTAGCTCTGGGTTCGCCGAAGGAATTAAAGGAAGTAATTGGGGGAGATATTGTAACTCTGAAAATAAGGAACCCCAATATCAACGGATTGGAAAATTTAAATTTTATCAAAAAAATAGAGATTAAAGGCGATATCTTATCCCTGGTCGTAATGAATGCGAATATTAATCTTCCCAGGATTTTAAAGATAGCAGGCGAAGTTGAGAGCGTGGAAGTTAAATCAGGGACGCTGGAAGAAGTATTCTTAAAATATACCGGCAGGGAAATAAAGGAAAATGCGTCCGGAGGAAGATGGTCGGAAAAAGTAATACAATATAAATCAAAAAAATGATTGAATTAATGGGAATTTACGCATTGTGGTACAGGGAATTCAAAGTTTTCCTGAGAGAAAGATCCAGGGTTGTTGCATCAATAATAAACCCTGTTCTTTGGCTTTTGATTTTTGGCGGGGGACTCGGGGCCAATGTCGCCATTAAAGGAGTAAATTACCAGGCATTCATATATCCCGGGATTCTGGCTCAGGCTGTTCTATTTTCTTCCGTTTTTTTCGGCGTTTATATTGTTTGGGATAAGAAAATAGATTTTTTAAAGGAGGTATTGATTGCTCCTGTATCCAGAACCTCAATATTTATAGGCAAAGTCATTGGAGGAACAACGGATTCCCTGCTTCAGGCGTCTATTTTATTATTAATAGGCCTTCTGCTCTCACAAGGCTTTATCCCCGGCCTTCATCTGACCATATACTCCTCATTATTGGCATTAGCGGTGCTGTTTATCACTACTATTGGATTCGTCTCTCTGGGCCTAATATTGGGTTCACAGATGGAAAGTATGGAAGGATTCCAGATGATTATAAGTTTTCTGGTATTTCCGCTGTTTTTCCTTTCAGGTGCCCTATTTCCAATAGATAATCTTCCTAGCTGGCTGACTCCTTTTACTTTTTTAAATCCCCTGACCTATACCGTTGACGCCCTACGTAATGTTATTTTAGGTATATCGCAATTCGGTCTACTGTATGACATAGGTATGATTTCCGTATTTTCTTTTATTGCCATCTTAATCGGTACATATGCTTTTGAGAAAATGAAAGTTTAATATGTCCAGATTCTTAAATAACAGAATTGATTTATCGCATAAAGTTTTAATGCCAAGGGTTGAAACCGAATTTTGGGCAAAAAAAGCGATAAACAAAATTAAAAAATCAGGGAACAGCTTAGTAATCCTGGATATTTTTTCCGGTTCAGGATGCATCGGCATTGCTGTTCTGAAATCTTGCATCCGGCAAATTCAACGGATTGATTTTGCCGATATTGACGGATCAGCGATAAAACAGATCAAAAGCAACCTGAATATAAATAATATTGCCGGAAAAAATGCCAGAGTGATAAAAACAGATTTATTTGACAAGCTGGGAGATAAGAAATATGATTTCATACTGGCAAATCCTCCTTATGTTGCCCTGGACAGGATAAGCGAAGTTCAGAAAGAAGTTTTAAAAACTGATCCGCCTTCGGCCTTATTCTCCGGAAAAGACGGAATGGATTGTATTAGAAAGTTTTTGTCCTCGGCAAAAATGCATCTTAAAAAGGGAGGAATGATTTTTATGGAACATGATCCTTTGCAGAAAAAAGAAATTGGAGAAATTTTGAAGAATAAGAAATTCAGATATAAGTTTAAAAAAGACCAATTTAAAAAATATCGATGGTCCGAAATATCTCTATGAATTTGGAAAACCTTCAAACAATATTGAAAAATGATCCTCCTTTCCGATTAAAGCAGGCGAAGCAGGCGGTTTTCAAAGATTTAATAACAGACTGGTCTCAGGCAAGGTCTTTTCCTTTGAAATTACGCGAAGAACTGACTGAAGAATGTTCCTTGGAAATTCAGGCAAAGCTTTTTATTTCCAAAGATCAAAATTCCGTAAAAGCCCTGATTACGTTCAGCGACGGGCAGAGTGTTGAAACAGTTTTAATGCGCCATAACGACGGAAGGAATACTGTCTGCGTTTCCTCTCAGGCCGGCTGCGCTCTTGGCTGCGCTTTTTGCGCCACCGGCAAGGCGGGCTTCAAAAGAAATCTTACTTATTTTGAAATTGTGGAACAGGCCCTGTTTTTCGCCCGTTATCTTAAGAATGAAAACCAGAAAATAACAAATATGGTTTTAATGGGAATGGGGGAGCCTTTCTTAAATTATGACAATGTGATTTCAGCCATAAGAATTTTAAACGATAAAGAAGGATTCGGCTTAGGAGCCAGACGAATTTCAATATCCACCTGTGGCATTGCGGAGGGAATCAGAAAATTTGCAAAAGAAAATTTGGAAGTTAATCTGGCCATTTCCCTTCATGCGCCCGATGACGCATTGCGTTCCAGAATTATGCCCATAAACAAAAAATATCCGCTGAAAGAAGTATTGGATGCTGTTGACGATTATATTAAAGAAACAAAACGTAGGGTTATGTTTGAATATATAATGATAAAAGATTTGAATGATTCAGATGAAATAGCGCAGAAGCTGGTGGAATTGGCCAAAAGGCCTCTTTGCTTCGTTAATTTAATCTCTTATAATTCCACCGGCATTTTTAAACCCTCTTCTTCAGAAAGAATTAAAATATTTAAAATGATTCTAGAGAATGAAGGAGTGACTGTCACTCAGCGATATCGTTTTGGAGATGATATAGATGCGGCCTGCGGGCAATTGGCGGCCAAAAAATTATGAATAGCAAAATTATAATTATTTTAATTGTTATTATCGCCATTGCGATTTCATTTTACACAGGTTTTTTAATAGAAAAAGAATCTTCAGAACATGCAGATGACCTAATGACCGTACAAGTATTCTTCGGGAATACTATTTTTGACCCCGAAGTTATTGATTGTCAGAAGAATTTCCCGGTAGAGAGAAAAATCGCCAAAACTCAGGCCGTTGCGACCGCCGCCTTAGAACAACTTTTACAGGGTCCGACCCCTGCAGAAAAGGTTCAAGGGTACATAACGAGTATTAATCCAGGTGTTAAAATCCAAAGCTTAATTATTGAAAACGGCACAGCGAGAGTTGATTTTGACGAAACGCTACAGGCAAACATTGGAGGTTCCTGCCGGGTGGCGGCAATACGCTTTCAGATTTACAACACATTGAAACAATTTCCGACAGTGAAGGACACTGTTATCTCAATAAACGGCAGAACAGAAGATATTTTGCAACCTTAATTAAAATATATGTACAGAAAATACGAAAAAGAAGAATTTTATACTAGAAAAGCTAAAGAAGAGGGATACCCGGCC
>JAUSNC010000021.1 GCA_030645645.1 Candidatus Parcubacteria bacterium | reverse complement strand
ATATTCAGATGGAATTATGGTTCCATAATAACGCGCTTAAGAGATTTAGGACTCATTAAAACAATGCAGAAAAGAGAGTCCATAATTGAAACGCGCTATTATGTTGACGTCAAATGGAAAGAAAATTTAACCGAATTCATTCAGAAACGACTTAAGGGATCCAATAATATGCTATCACTATTGGAAGCTCTAAAAACTGTAGAAATTAGTACTAAGATTATCATAGAGCAGGAGGAGGACGAAAAATACAAAATTGAATATTGTGTCGGTTGCGGAAGTAATAAAATAGAAGTGAACAGCATAGGACGAAGAAGTTGTGGCAAATGTGGCATGATATTCTCATATAAAATATGGGGAAGAGCAGTTTACTAAAATCAAATTCAAAACCTCGATTAAAACCCGAGGATTTTTATTACTCGACACATAGTCCTGATTTTGATATATTTTAAGAAGTCATATCTTTCTTTTTTTATTATGGAATACAAAGAAATAATCAATAGAATTAAGCCGGAAATGGATAAGGTTTTTGTTTTTCTAGATAAAGAACTTGCCAAGGTAAGAACCGGCAGAGTTTCCCCTTCACTGGTTGAAGACATAATCGTAGATTTATTCGGCGAGAGATTGCCTTTAAAACAATTGGGAGTTATCAACACTCCCGGTCCAAGGGAAATTGCCATACAACCCTGGGATAAATCTTATATTGAGCCCATACAAAGTGCTCTTTCAAAAACCGGTATCGGAGCCAACCCCGTAGTTGATAAAGATATTATAAGAATATATTTGCCTCTTTTGAGCGAGGAATACAGGAAGGAATTAATCAAAGTGATCGCCGATAAGCAGGAGGAATGCCGCAGAACTTTAAGAAAATTAAGAGAAGATGCCTGGCGGGAGATTCAAGACAGGACTAAAGAGGGGGAGATCAGGGAAGACGATAAATTCAGGGCCAAAGACGAACTTCAGGATTTGATTGATGAATATGGTGAAAAGATAGAAAAAATAGGAGAGAAAAAGAGCAAAGAAGTGATGGATGGTTAGTTCTATTTTAAAATTTAAATTATGGTTTCAACAGTTATAATTGCATTTTTAAGCCTTATTATTCTTATTGTATTGCATGAATTCGGCCACTTTATCGTGGCCAAGCATTTTGGCGTAAGAGTTGAAGAATTCGGAGTGGGATTGCCTCCCCGGATATACGGTAAAAAAAAAGGCGAAACAATTTATTCTTTAAACGCCATTCCGTTGGGCGGGTTTGTCAGGCTTTACGGGGAAGAAGAAAATATCAAAGATCCCAGAAGTTTTTCCGGAAAGCCGATTTTACAAAGGGCTTTGATAATTTTGGCAGGAGTCGCCTCTTTTTGGATTATTTCTTTTATTATTTTTACTTTTCTTGCCGGCACATGGGGATTACCGATTGCAGTGGATGATCAGCAGAATGATGTTCTTCGCAATGCGAAAGTCACTATAATCGCAATTTCATCTGATTCTCCGGCGGCAATTGCCGGATTAAAACCGGGAGATGTTATCCAGAGCCTGCAGTTTGGAGAAGAAAGAATAGAGGTTAGTAAAATACAGGAAGTTTCCGATTTTGCATCATTACACAAAGGAGAAGAAATAAAACTTATAATAAAAAGCGGAATTAAAGTTTTTGAAACTTCTTTAATTCCAAGAGTTTCGTATCCTGAAGGGCAGGGGCCGATAGGTGTTGCTTTATTAAGGAACGCCTTAAAGTCTTATACATGGTATCAAGCGCCGATAGAAGGATTCAAACTTACTGCGCATATTACAGTTTCCATTCCTTACGCAATAGGAGAATCTATTATAAAGGTGATAAAAAAAGAACCGGTTGAAAATGTGGAAATGAGGGGAGTTATCGGCATAGTCGATTTATTAAATCAATCAGTTCAATCGGGAATCAATAACTTTTTGTATTTTATTGCTATTTTATCCATTTATTTTGCTGTCTTCAATATTTTGCCTATTCCCGCGCTGGACGGAGGAAAAATAATGTTTCTTGCGGCAGAAAAAATAAAGGGAAAACCTATATCAGAAAAATTTGAGCAAAAAATAACGACATTCTTTTTTATTTTATTATTAGGTCTTACTCTCTGGATAACCATAACTAAGGATATTCCAAGACTGTTTTAAATTATGTTACAATCTCAACTCTTCTATAAAACTTTAAAGGAAGATCCGAAGGATGAACAAAGCATAAACGCCAAGCTTTTATTAAGGGCGGCGTTCGTTCATAAGGAAATGGCGGGGGTTTTCAGTTATCTGCCTTTAGGCCTCCGAGTTTTAAGGAAAATTGAAAATATCATAAGGGAAGAAATGGATAATATAGGAGGTCAGGAAATTTTTATGTCCGTTCTTCAGCCAAAAGCCATTTGGGAAGAAACCGGACGCTGGTCAAAGATGGGAGAAATAATGTACCGATGCCAGGAAGAATCAGGAAAGGAAGTTGGTCTGGGTTCCACCCATGAAGAAATGATTACTGATATCATCCGCAGATTCGTCAATTCCTACGAAGATCTTCCTTTGTATCTTTATCAGATACAAACAAAATTCCGAAAAGAGCTTCGTGCCAAATCCGGACTTCTAAGAGGAAGAGAATTTGGAATGAAGGATTTGTACAGTTTTCATTCTTCAGAAGAAGATTTCAGAAAATTTTATGAAATAATAAAAAAATCATATTTGAAAATCATCAAGAAATGCGGATTAGATCCGATTTTTACCGAAGCTTCCGGAGGCGATTTTACCGAGCAATATACTCATGAATTCCAAGTACTGGCCAAGGACGGCGAAGATACAATTATTTATTGCGAGAAAAGGGATTTTTCTGAAAACAAAGAGATAAGCAAACTAAGTGTAGGACAGAAATGTCCCAAATGCGGCTTTCTACTGAAAGAGGGGAAATCAATAGAGGTTGGTAATATATTTCCTTTGGGCACGAGATATTCCAAGGATATGAACGCTTACTTCATAGATAAGGACGGCCAAAGAAAACTGATTATTATGGGTTGCTACGGATTAGGATTAAGCCGTCTGATCGGCTCCATAGTTGAAGTTCATAACGACGAGAAAGGTATTATTTGGCCATCATCCGTTGCCCCTTTTCAGGTTCATTTAATTCATATTCAGGATAAAAAAGGGAAAGTAAGAGAAGAAGCGGATAAACTGTATGTAAATTTACAAAAGGAAAACGTTGAGGTACTATATGATGATCGAATAAACGTTTCCGTTGGAGAAAAATTGGCCGAAGCTGATTTAATAGGAATACCAATAAGGATTATTATCAGCGAGAAAACTATTGCCGAAAAAAGCGTTGAGATAAAGAAAAGAAGCGAAGCAAATGCCAAGCTGGTAAAAATCAAGGAACTGGGAAAAGTATTAAAATTATAGCCTCTTTATATGAAGTTAAATCCTTTCTCATATTTTTCAAAAGACATTGCGATTGACCTTGGAACGGCGACGACTTTGGTTTATGTCAGAGGGCAGGGAATTGTCATATTCGAACCATCGGTTGTGGCAATCAATAAAAAGACAGGCCAGATTCTTGCCATAGGTGAAGAAGCAAAGAAAATGGTCGGAAGGACTCCGGCACACATTATTGCAACCAGGCCTCTGGTTAAAGGCGTTATTTCCGATTTTGAGGTGACGGAACAGATGTTAAAATATTTTATTGAAAAAGTACACCGCAACAGATTCTTTTTTTCTCCAAGACCCCGGGTAATAATCGGAATTCCCTGCGGAGTAACGGAGGTTGAAAAGAAAGCGGTTCAGGATGCGGCAAAATCTGCCGGATCCAGGGAAGTATATATTATTGAACAGCCGATGGCTGCTGCAATCGGAAATCGTTTGCCGGTTCAGGAAGCCGGAGGGAATTTCATTGTTGATATCGGAGGAGGAACCACACAGGTTGCCGTTATTTCTTTAGGAGGATTGGTTTTAACCAAAAGTTTAAGAATAGCCGGAGACAGGCTTAATGAGGATATAATTAATTTTGCGCAGGAAGAGTATAAATTACTGATTGGAGAAAGAACTGCCGAGGAAATAAAAATCGGAATCGGTTCCGCTTATCCGTTAAAAGAGAAGAAGGAGATGCCTATGAGAGGAAGAAATATGGTTACCGGATTGCCTGAAGAAATTATGGTTTCAGATACAGATATAAGAAGGGCCCTGGAAAAATCGGTGGGCCAGATATTGAAAACCATAAAAACAACAGTTGAAGAGACTCCTCCTGAATTATTGGCGGATATAATGGCAAAAGGGATATTTCTCTCCGGCGGAGGGAGTCTTCTTCGGGGTTTGGATATTTTAATAACCAAGGAAACCAAGATTCCCGCCAAGGTAATTGATGATCCTCTTACTGCAGTGGCCCGGGGAGCAGGTCTTGTGTTGGAAAATTTGGATGACTTAAGAGAAGTCTTGGCAGATACGGAAGAATTAGAACCACCTCAATAATCTAATTGTTAAAAAAATGCTCTCAAAGGAAGAAGTAGAACATATTTCAAAACTGGCAAGACTGGGTATTTCCAAGGAAGAAAAGAAGAAATTCCAAAAAGAACTTTCTTCTATTTTGGATTATATGGAAAAATTGAAAAAGGCCGATGTTTCAAATATTAAACCTACTAGCCACTCCGTTTTGGCGGAAAATGAGGTGAGGACAGATGAACCGAAGGGAAAAAACGAGGAATTAGCCAAGAGACTGGCTGATGCGGCTAATGATAAAAAAGAAGGTTTTATTAGAGTGAAAGCGGTATTTTAAATCTATGGAACTCACCGATCTTACCATAAGTCAGATACATAAGGGATTTATCGGAAAAGATTTCTCGGCATTGGATTTGACCGATGCCTATTTAAAAAGAATAGAAAAGCTGAATAAAAAAATATTCGCTTTTTTAAGTGTTTTTCCTAATGAGGCCCGTCTGCAGGCAAAAAGGGCTGATGAGACAATTAATAGTACGAAAAATTTTCCTCTTTTGACGGGAATTCCGATAGCAATAAAGGATAATATTTTAATTGAAGGGCAAAAATGTACTTCTGCTTCTAAAATCCTTGAAAATTACATTGCGCCGTACAATGCAACAGTTATTGAAAAACTTTCCCGCCAGGGCGCGGTATTCTTGGGTAAAACAAATCTTGACGAATTTGCCATGGGTTCTTCAACTGAAAACTCGGCTTTTGGCCCTACAAGGAATCCTTTAGACGAAGAAAGAGTGCCGGGAGGTTCTTCCGGTGGTTCTGCCGCGGCGGTTGCGGGAGAATTAGCCTGCTGCGCTTTGGGTTCTGATACAGGAGGATCAATAAGACAACCTGCTTCTTTCTGCGGAGTCGTCGGTTTAAAGCCAACTTACGGAGAAGTTTCCCGTTACGGCTTAATGGCAACGGCATCGTCGCTGGATCAAATAGGCCCTTTCGCCAAAAATGTGGAAGACGCTAAAATCGTATTTAAAGAGATTGTAGGAAAAGATCCTTTGGATTCTACAAGTATTGATTATAAATTTATAGATTCGGATTTTGATATTAAAAATCTAAAAATAGGAATCCCCAAAGAGTACTTTATTAAAGGAATTGATAAAGACGTGGAAAAGGTCATAAAAGAGGCCATTAATAAGATTGAAAAAGCTGGGGCAAAGATTGAAGAAATTAGCCTGCCGAATACGGAATATGGCTTGGCCGCCTATTATATAATTATGCCGTCTGAAGTATCAGCCAATATGGCAAGATATGACGGAATTCGCTTTGGAAGAACACCTGAAATAAAAAAAGAATCAGATTTATTTTCTTATTACCTGTCCAGTAGGGAACAGGGTTTCGGAGAAGAAGTCCGGAGAAGAATTATGCTGGGAGTCTATACTCTTTCCGCCGGTTATTATGATGCATATTATTTAAAGGCTCAGAAAGTAAGGACTTTAATAAGGGAAGATTTTAATAAGGCTTTCAAAAAAGTGGATATTATTTTGACCCCTGTCTCTCCGACACTCCCTTTTAAATTAGGAGAAAAAATAAAAGATCCCTTAGAAATGTATCTCTCGGATATATTTACGGTTTCCATTAATTTAGCGGGATTGCCGGCAATGTCAATTCCTGCCGGGCAGGTAGGGAAATTATCTGTTGGCTTGCAGATTATCGGAAAACCTTTTGACGAAAAAACCATTTTCAACGCAGGTCAAAAATTTCAAGAACTGCTATAATAAATCAATAGTTTTATGTCAATTCAAGATTTAATCTCAATTATAATGTCACCCGGCTCGCAAGAAAATGCAGCTAATTTCGCGATTAACTATGTCAAATCCCAGGAAGTTCAGAATATACTTTTGCCGGTAAGGATAATATTCATCGGTACCGGAGTATTTTTTTTCGGATTTATTATTTTCGCTTTGCTGAATACAAAATGGCTACGACAAAAGTTTCTTGAATCGGCAGTGGAATTTTTTACGTTCAAACCCTATGGATTGAAAAGGATGACTAATGTTTGGAATAAAGTGATTAAACGCCTGGAAAATCCTTCCGAAGCAGAATATAAGCTGGCGATAATAGAAGCAGACAGTCTACTTAATGATCTTTTGAAAGGTATGAGCTTTGCCGGGAAAACACTGGAGGACAAATTGAAAAATCTTACTGAAGCTACTTTACCGAGCGTTAATAAGGTTTTAGAGGCGCATCAAGTCCGCAATAATATTGTCCATGATCCCGATTACAGATTGACGCTTGATAAAACAAAAGAAGTCATAGGTATTTATGAACAGGCACTGATAGAAATGGAGGCTATTTAGTTAATAACTTGATTTTGGGAGGGAAATGAAGTAAAATAATCATACGATAAAATCAGAAGAGCATTAAGCTCTTTTTTCGTAGCGCTGTAGAGGAGTAGTACCTCGCCAGTCTCATAGATAATCTGTGACCCTGGATAGTAATATCCAAGTGGAAAATTCCCGAAATTGCTGGGAACTCCGTCTTCAAAAGCGGACAATCAGCAGCCAAGCCTATTTAATAAATAGGAAGGTTCAGAGACTATAATGGGAACTCCCTTATTTCTAAAGGGAGATGGTATAGTCCGATCTCTTTGGCAACAAAGAGTTAACAAAGATGAAGCTGGAGACCCTGGTGCAATTCCAGGCAGCGCGACAAAAATTGTAATAATTTAGAACCCGCGGTATAATAAATTAATACTAAACTGTGGGTTTTATGGCAAAATTCAAAGAAAAAAATATAGCGCTTAAATTGCGTAAGAAGGGGAACAGTATTAAGGATATTGCAAAGAAAATAGGGGTGGTTAAGAGTTCGGTAAGTAGATGGTGCCGGGATATAGAACTTACAAAAAAGCAAATTCAGAAATTGGGAGAAAAAATGAAAGCAGGGGCTTATAAAGGAGCACGGGTTCAATATGCGCGGCGGATAGAAAGGATAAAAAAATATGAACAAATAGGAATTAATAGAATAGGAAGGTTGTCAGATAGAGATTTTTTACTAAGCGGATTAGCACTATACTGGGGAGAAGGTACAAAGAAGAATCGGAAAGTT
>JAUSNC010000015.1 GCA_030645645.1 Candidatus Parcubacteria bacterium | reverse complement strand
CCGACCCAGACAATCTTCGCAAAGTACGTATAGTGCGCATCCTGTGTTCCATCTCCATCCGAATCATAATCGCCCTCGTTCTGATTTGTAAGCCAACCCTTACTTGTTCCATTAGACAAGCCATCTATAAGTCCACGATCCAATTTGCCGTCGTCATTACAATCTTTATTTGAAAGCCATGCGTCAGACCATTTCATTATAAGATTGTCATCTACATAATCAGCTGTGTCACCCCAATAGGTGCTGTCCAAATTTCTATCAGAACTGTCGTAAGTACCATTGAACATATGGGCTTGATAGTTATAACCATAGATGTCGTATCCGAGAGTAATTGGATTTCCAGCACTATCCACAATAGTACCCCCTTGAATAGTGGCACATCTCGGAGTGGCTGCGGTAGCCGAAAGGGATAAAACCGCGCTAGCACCTAAAATTAAGGCTGAAACCGTTAGAATGGCGTAAATTTTCTTTGTCATATTGATTTATTTTTAGTTAAATAAAGCTTTCCGACCTTTATGTATTTGTTTCTAATATATCAGATTATATAAACCGGTCAAATCAAAACGATAATATCATCTTTAAAATCCTTAAAACGATTCCTGATTTCCAATTGCTCTCTCTATATCCTCAATTGTGCCGTCAGTAACCCTGGGAGGGTTGGCAAAATCAGCAGTATCGCCTTTTAAATGGTGTTTTATCCCTGATTCAGCAAACTTGATTCCGCTGGCAGTGCCAATCACTACCACCAAATCATTTTCCTTTATAATTCTTTTGCTTTTTGCCTGCAAGACTGCATCTAAAGCAACAGCTGTCTGGGGACAAATATTGGCTCCCCCGCCCATAAAAAGAGCTCTGGTTCTTTGAATTTCTTTTTCAGCCACATCGAAAAACTCAATTCTAAATTTCTTATATAATTTCTTAATCCGGGGAAAGCTGACCGGATCCTGAATATTCATAGCTGAAGCGACCGAATCATGGAAAATACCGGGCTGATAGGTTTTGAATTTGCTCTTTGCCCAGCGCACTAAGGTATTGGCTCCCTTTGTTTGAGCCACAATGATGCTCGGCAAGGAATCTATCATCTTTCTTTCCTTCATTCTTAAAAGAGAAACCATCAAGGCAGTCAGATTGCCTGTATTGCCGCATGGGATGGAAATCCATTTCGGAGCCTTCCATCTGAGGTCCTGGCAAATTTCCAGAGCAATGGTTTCCTGTCCCACAATCCTGAAATCATTCTTAGAATTTACCAAAACAATCTCAGGATGCTTGCTGCAGTATTTTTGAATCAGCTCCATGCATCCGTCAAACCCCTTTGGATGCTTAATGTTAATAACCAGGGCGCCATGGGCCATTGTCTGAAACAGCTGCCCTGACGAAATCTTTCCATATGGCAGAAAAACAATGCACTTCAGCCTGTCTCTGACATAAGCGGTATAAATAGCGGCAGAAGCGGAAGTATCGCCGGTACTGGCGCAAGCGACATATTTGATTTTGAGCTTGGGATAAAGACTCTGCAGTCTGATTGCTTCTGAAATTGCCACCGACATTCCCCGGTCTTTGAAGCTTTCTGAAGGCAATTGGCCTTCCATTTTTATAAAAAGATTTTTAAGTCCTGTTTTTTTCTTAAGCCAATCAGGTATCTCAAAAAGATCCGTAAACCCTTCTTTTAAAGATATGACTGCTTCCTTAGGAAAACCCGGCAGGATTAAAGGTAGCCACATAAAAACGCCGCTGCCATTTGGATATTTATTTCTCTCTTTGCCAAATCTGATATTGTCAAAAAAGAATTGAGCCTTCCTGCCTGAGCCTATATGTTTATCAATCCACTCTTCGTCCCGCTTAACTAAAAGCAAACCTTTGCATTTAGGGCAAACATAGAAGAAATTCTGCGGCTGGAAAGTTGAACCGCATTCTATACACTGGTGCCAGAAATAAATTCCCTTCATACTGTTATTCTACTAAAAAACCGCTTTTTTGGCGATCTTTTTATAAATAAACTAAAAACCCGACACGCGCCGGGTTGTTTAGTTAAACTAACTGCCTTAGGAGATATGTTTAGAAACAAGCTTGGTCATCTCAAACATAGAGACAACTGCTTTTCCTTTGAAAACCTTCTTTAAGTTCTCATCGGCAATGATATTGCGCCTGTTCTTCTTGTCTTGAAGGTCGTTCTTTTTGATATACACCCAAAGTTTCTTTACAACCTGGGGACGGGACATTGGCCCCTTGCCGACTACTGCTGCTAAATCATCGCTGATTTTCATCGGCTTCATAAACGCTGAATTAGATTTTGCCATATTGTTTTTTTTAAAAAAATTATTATAGCGACCTTTTTTGCTTATTGATGAATTATACTATATATCATTTATTCTGTATATAGTTAAACGATTTCAGTCAACTGGCTTAATATATAATGGCTGAGACTATGGGACGATATCAGAACCAATTTAGTAAATTAACCGTTCTTTATTTTAAAAACTAAAACAGTCATTGATAAACTAAAAGAAATTATATTCGCAAGAACTATTGGTGTATCTTTAATCATTAAACCATAAATTAACCATAGAAAAAATCCTATAGTTAAAATAGCATACATTGAAAGGGAAATATCCCTTGTTTGTTTTGTTTTTATAATCTTGACTACTTGTGGCACAAAAGAAGCAGTAGTGAATATAGCTGCCATTATGCCAATTAAAACTATCCAATTCATATTTTTATTTCTAAATTAATCTTTTTTTCTTCAAGAAATTTAATAAGCTTTTCGGGATCCTCAAGCAACTCTTTTTCGGTTTCCTTTTCCATTTTATTATAAAATTAATACTAAATTAGATCGGAAAATAGCTGCGGGGCTAGGATTCGAACCTAGAATATTCTCCTTCAAAGGGAGATGTCCTACCGTTAGACGACCCCGCAATGTTTACAAATACCCTCAATCCAACCAGAAATTTTTCTGTTCAAGTCCGTACTTCTTCTAATTTTTATTCTTATTAAACCATGATAGCTACTCCCTCTATTTTTCCTTTTTGTGTGGATTTTATTCTTCTTAAAATATATTCTAAGATTATCAGGATGAATTTTTATAACCTTACTCCAATATTGCCTAGCATTTTTCCAATCAGCTGTCTCGTGAATATACAAATCATAGATTATATTTTTTTCAGAAATAAAACAAATTTCTTTTAACCATCTTAGAAATAAAGAAATCATTAAGGGATCAGAATTATTAAAATCTACTCCCACTCCAGTATTCCACTGTTTCTCTTTAGCACCTTCGGCCCAATGAAGCATTATTCCCATCAACCACAACTCTCTTTTTGAGATATTTTTTATTTCTGCTTTGGCTTTATCTTTAATCAATGCGGTACTAATCAATCTTTTGTTTCTACGCGCTTCCCCTCCTCTCCGTCCAGCGGCTAATTTTTTTTCGGTAAGTCTTTGTTTTTGTTTCTTAGCTAAACCAACGCTTTTTAACCATAAAGACAGGCTCGATTTGGCGACAGGAACCCGTCTTAGAATTTCATTATAAGATAATCCTTTTCTTCTAAGATTTATCGCTATTTCTTTTTCTTTGAATTTAGCTATCATGAACCACGGTTTAATGTTATTTAATTATACCATAGTGGTTCGGAAGCTATAAGGCTTGGGTTGTAAAAGAACTTTCTAATCCTATCTTATTTACTCTCCGAACTCAATGATTCTATTATGGCTAGCTCTAATGGTAGTTGAGGAATAGAAGAATACTTTATTTTATTTTCAGCTTCCATTAAAAGCTTTAAAGTCCGTTGAAGTTCTATTTCAGTAACATTCTTTATTTGCTCCATAATCTTCTTTTGTTCCTCTCCCGTCAAACCGATTATTGCCGGATTCAGCAGCTCAGGGTCAATTTTCAGAAGTAATGCCTGCCTTAAATAACGGATTAGGGATTTGGTTAATTCCTGGAGGTCAAAACCCTTTTCCAGGGTTTCATTCAAGAATTCAACGGCTTTTGCTCCATTCTTGCCAACCATTAAGTCAACAAGTATAGAAATCACGCTTACGTCAACCATTCCTAATAAATCCTTAATATCGTCTTTTTTAATCTCCCCTTCCCTGCCGGCTGAAGCGGAAAAGGTAATCGCCTGGCCTAACAGGCCTTCGGCGTCACGGATAGCTCCTCCTGAATTAAGGGCAATTAATTCCAGCGCCGCCTTTTCAATAGTTATCTTTTCCTTCTTTGAAATATCCTCCAGTCTTTCGACAATCTCTTTTACTGTCAGTTTTCTGAAATCAAACCGCTGGCAGCGGGATAATATGGTTGGAATCATCTTATGCAGTTCGGTTGTGGCCAGAATGAAAATTGCATGGGCTGGAGGCTCCTCAAGGGTCTTTAATAAAGCGTTTGCCGCTTCCTTAGTGAGCTGATGGGATTCATCAATAATGAAGACTTTGTATTTTGATTTAACCGGGCTGAATTTTATTCCGTCCCTCAACTCCCTCATTTCGTCAACGCCTCTGTTTGAAGCGGCGTCAATCTCAATCAGATCTATTGCCCTGCCGGAATTAATCTCTTCGCAGGAAGAACAGCTGTTGCAGGGTTCAGAACCTTTTCTGTTCTGGCAATTGACGGCTTTGGCTAGAATGCGGGCAATGGACGTTTTTCCGCTTCCCCTCGGCCCGGTAAATAGATAGGCATGGGAAACAGATCCTATTTCAATGGCGTTGATTAAAGTTTTCACAACGTTTTCCTGACCCACAATTTCAGAAAAAGATTTAGGACGGTATTTTCTGTATAAGACTAGGTTGCTCATTTTTTAAATACTAAGAATTTAGATCCGAAGAAATTCCACGCAAAAGCTATTAAAGTGGCGATCAGCGCCCCGAAATTGGCCCAGACTTTCTCTGAAACGCCGAATCTTACGCCTATAACATTAACGATGACTGAAGAAATCACGACGTTTAAAATAAGGCCTATAAATACCGTCAAGAAAAACTTTGTGAATTCCTTCGGGTTGGCATTCTCCTCCACTTTCTTGAAGGTCCAGAATTTATTCCAGAAATAGCTGTTCAATGATGCCACTATAAAGCTCGCTCCTTTAAAGACAGGGAAAAAGGCTCCTGCGGCAATTCCCGTAATGCCGATCAGAATATTAAGGACTCCCAGGTCAATAAGGGTATTTAATACTCCCACTAAGAGGAATTTAGCGGCCTGGAATAAAACAGGAATTTTCTTACCGAGCAAATCGGCAATCCAGATTCCGGCAACCGACAAAATCGGAAAAAATACCGGAAGAAGCCATAGTGGAAGACTATTTCCAATTTCCAGATTCTTCAGAATAACCGTTCCCATTAAAGCGATCGCTTCCCCGACTATCAGGGAATATATTATATCTTTTTTATCCATTTTCAAATATTTTTACTTTTAAAACTTATTTAATCTTATCAAAAAGAGCAACGGACGGCAATGAAATAAAAAAGAGCTTCTATTATAAATAAAGAAGCTCTTGAACTTTGATGGTTATTCAGCTATCGGAAAGAAGGTTTAGTGTTTAATCCGCGAATTATAATTTCCTGTGTTGATGTCAATTCTGAGATGTGTTTCATTTCCTTAATATTGTAAGAAACCTTACGAAGAACTACTTCTGGATCTCTTGGGGATCTTACTTTATAGGAAGCTAGACAGAATGCCGCAATGACAAGCAATTCAATACTGGCTATCTGCTTTATAAGATCCTTCTTTATGGCTTGATAACAATATTCCATTGCAAAATGTCTTTCGGGTGCAGGGCTTTGTAAGATATCGGCTATTTCCATGAATCTTTTATATATTTTCCTTACTCTTTCTGCATGGTTATACTGTTCTATCGCTCCACAACTTCCACAGACCATTTTTTCGTCTCCTCCGATACTAAAAACCATAGCATTACAATTCCAACATGTTTTCATTTAATATTCACCTATATTCCTTAATGTTAAATGGTTATAATAGAAATTTAATACAAAGTCAATAAAAAAAGCCTCTTTCATTATAAAAGAAGCTTTAGAACTTTACTAATTATCCCGTTGTCGGAAGTACGCGAAATTCAGGAAATATTTTGGAGAACATGTATGCATTCCCCTGTTTTAATTTGTTTTTAGTATAAGAGATTCTCGCTCCGCAACTTCCGCAAACCCCTTCTTCGTCTCCATTGGTTTTAAAAACCACTGCGCCACACTTGCAAGTCTTCATTCTCCATTTTCCTCTTTATGTGAAACTGACTATAATCTAAACTTCAAAATAAGTCAAGGTCTGTTATATAAATAAAATCTCTGGTAAAATTGAAATACGCAATTCAAATTATGATAAAACTATATAATACTCTTTCTCGTGAAAAGGAAGAATTCAAGCCGTTAGAAGATAAGAAAGTCGGGCTCTACAGCTGCGGGCCGACGGTTTACTGGTATCAGCATATCGGCAATTTAAGGTCGTATATTTTCAGCGATATCTTAAAGAAAACTCTTTCCTACAACGGACTCAAAGCAAAGCACGTGATGAATATCACGGATGTCGGGCATCTGACCAGCGACTCTGACGAGGGCGAAGATAAAATAGAAAAAGCGGCCAAAAAAGAGGGAAAAACAGCAAAAGAAATATCAGATTACTATTGGGATATTTTCAGGAAAGATTTTAAGAAGCTGAATATTGCAGAACCGAATATCTGGTGTAAAGCCACGGAACATATAAAGGAACAGATAAACCTGATAAAACGGCTGGAAGAAAAAGGATTCACTTACAGAACCAACGACGGCATTTACTATGACACTTCAAAGTTCAAAGATTACGGCAAGCTTGCCGGATTGAAAAAAGAAGGACTAAAAGCCGGCTCGAGAGTGGAAATGAAAGAAAAGAAAAACCCGACTGATTTCGCCTTATGGAAGTTTTCCGAAAAGCCGGGAATAAGACAGCAGGAATGGCAATCCCCCTGGGGAATAGGATTTCCGGGCTGGCACATTGAATGCTCGGCAATGTCAATGAAATATCTCGGCGAAAGTTTTGACATACATACCGGAGGCGAAGACCATATTTCGGTTCACCACACTAATGAAATAGCCCAGTCTGAAGCGGCCACGGGAAAAAAATTCGTCAACTTCTGGCTTCACGGAGCTTTCCTAACCTTTAAAGGCGAAAAAGTCAGCAAAAGCAAAGGAGGCTTGTATACTTTGAGCGAATTAGAGGAAATAGGGTTTTCTCCCCTTTCATTCCGCTATCTATGCCTTATGGCCCACTATAAGACTCCTTTGGATTTTTCTCTGGATAATCTTAAGAATGCCGAAAATTCCCTGAAGAGAATGAAAAATATAATTGAAGGATTGAAAGATGACAAAAAAGCGAACAAAGAATATCTCGGTAAATTTGAGGATGCAATAAATGACGATTTGGATATACCAAAGGCCCTGGCGGTTTTATGGAATCTAGTCAGGGATAAAAAGGCAACAGGCAAAGTAAAGACAATCGAGGAAATGGATAAAATCTTCGGATTGAATCTTTTTAAGAAAGAAAAATCGGCGATACCCGATGAAGTTAATAAATTGGTAAAAGAGCGGGAATCTGCCAGAAAGAAGCAAGACTGGAAAAAATCCGATGAGATAAGGAAAAAAATAGAAGATATCGGCTTCCTGATAAAAGACACTGAAAAAGGCCCTGAAATAAAACCTATTAATAAATAACATTGCAAAAAAGCACAGCTCCTGTTATATTAAGTTATAATTTTATGTCGGAAAATTCTCAAAAACAAGATCTTCCTGACCGTCTTCCTCCGCAGAATGTTGATGCAGAAAAATCTCTTTTAGGTTCTTTAATGTTGGATAAAAACGCCATAACTAAGGTGGTTGATTTTCTTGATCCCAGAGATTTCTATAAAAATATCCATAAAGAGATCTACCAGGCAATGAAGGAATTATTTGAAAGAAACGAACCTATAGATCTTCTGTCTATATCCAGCCGCCTCAAGGAAAAAAACAAAATTGATGAAATTGGAGGCCATAGCTATCTGACCGAACTGATAAACTCTGTTCCTACTGCCAGCAATGTTTTAAGCTATGCAAAAATAGTCCAGAAAAAAAGAATTCTCCGCGATCTTATTGATTCGTCCCACGACATTGCATTGATGGGCTACAACGAAATTGAAGACGTTGATCAGCTTTTAGACAAGGCCGAACAAAGAATTTTCAGTATTGCCCAGCATTCATTAAGTCAGAATTTCATTCCCGTAAAAGCGACTCTGGAAGAAGCTTTTGAAAGAATAGACGCATTGTCAAAGCAGGGCAATAAATTCCGAGGATTACCCACGGGTTTTCCTGATCTGGACCATATATTGGCCGGTCTTCAGAAATCAGACCTTATTATTCTTGCCGCAAGACCTTCCCTCGGTAAAAGCAGCTTCGGACTTGATATTGCCAGAAATATAGCAATAAAAGAAAAAATACCGGTTGGACTATTCAGCCTGGAAATGTCAAAAGACCAGGTTGTGGACAGATTGATTTCCGTCCAGGCAGGCGTTGACCTGTGGAAATTAAGGACAGGAAGACTTTCAGACAAAGGCGAAGATAATGATTTTGAGAGAATTCAGCATGCAATGGGCGTACTCTCTGAAGCCCCTATATATATTGACGACGCTTCTTCATCCAATATTTTACAGATGAGAGCTATGGCCAGAAGACTGCAGGCGGATAAAGGCCTCGGATTGATTGTAATTGATTATCTCCAACTCATTGAACCAAGAAATCCGAATGCCAGCGAAGTCCAACAGGTAACTGAAATATCACGATCTCTTAAACAGCTGGCCAGGGAACTGAATATCCCTGTATTAGCGCTTTCCCAGCTATCCCGCGCCGTAGAAATGAGGGTTCCTCAAATCCCCCGCTTATCAGATTTAAGGCAATCAGGAAGCTTGGAGCAGGACGCTGATGTTGTTTTATTCATCCATAGAGAAGATAGATATCGGGAAGATACCATAAGAAAGAATATGGCTGATATTATAGTGGCAAAACACAGAAACGGGCCTGTAGGCAAGGTTGAACTGTTCTTTGACGAACAGCATGTTTCATTCCGCAGCCTGGACAGGCATACCCAAGATTAATATGTATCCTCCAATAATCCAAGAGCTAATAAGAAAATTCTCAAAACTTCCTACAGTGGGCCCAAGAACAGCGG
>JAUSNC010000005.1 GCA_030645645.1 Candidatus Parcubacteria bacterium | reverse complement strand
CTTGCGCGTATGCCAATTCCGCCACCGCGGCCTATTTATAAGATTTTAATAATTTTAGCTTTTTTTAAGCCAAAATCAAATCCCCCACACCAAGTCTTTGATATGAGGGATGATTTAAATTACCAATATAACATCAATTGTTTAAAAATTAACCGGTTATACCACTTATGAACGAAACTAATCCTCTTGCCATTAGTGCAACAATAATACCGACAAGGGCATATAGAAGAAAATCTCTGGCTGATTTCACTTTTTCCGCATCTCCCTGGGCAGTGATGAAATAGAAAGCGGAAATAAGGATACACACAGTTGCTACTGCAAGCACAAGAGTAAAGAGCCAATTAGTAAGACTAGTTAATCCGCTCTGAAAAGATATCGTAGGCAGACTAGCAGCGGTTGAAGGGAGTACATTACCAGATGGGGTTTGGGCAAAAACAAATACCGGCAAGGCCAAAAATGTTATTAACGCAAATAATGCTTTTTTATTCATTTTTTTAATTTATTACTTCTAATAAACGTAGATTTATTCTAAAAGATTCGACCTTTTTAAATGTTTATTCCTTAATTATATCTTATTATTCTTTTATGTCCATACTGCTACCCTATAATCTTTTGCACAAATTGCACCAATCCTCTTGCTAATACAGCCACTAATACTCCAACAAGGGAATAAAGCAGGAAATCTTTTGCTAATATAATTTTAGCCGGATCTCCCTGGGCAGTGATAAAACTGAAAGCAGCAAGAAGGATGCATATAGTTGCGGCCGCAAGTAAAAACGTAAAAGCCCAGTTGGTAATATTATCTATTGTATTCAAGGTGCAATCTAAACCCCAATCGGAAGTTGGAACTTGAATCGTATCTTTATTGCCGTCTCTGTCAATATCACAATAACCATTTTTAGCCCCGACTATTACCCCTTTTATTCTACAACATTCATTAATCTGCATATTTTGGGCAAAAATACCTGAAGGAAACATAAAAACAGCCAAACCTCCCAATAAAGCAATAATTAATAATAGTTTTTTCATAATATTATTGAATACCTAATATGGATTGGACTAAAGACGCTAATACCCTGGAAAACAATATTATGCCAAGTCCTGCAACCGTCCATAAAATCAGATTTTTAGCCTTCGTAATCTTCTCCGAATTTCCTCCAGCGGTCATAAATAAAAACCCGGCGTAAACAATCATTATAGGAGCTACAGCTACCGCTAAAACAAATATGAAATTTAATACTTTACTTAGAATTTCTTCAAAATTTCCTGCCTGCAAAGGATTGCAATAACAGACACTGTCTTTAGGTGGAAAATGAGATTCTATATCACTGCAATATTCGGCACAATTTCCGGCTATCTGTTTAGGCCCTATAAATTGAGCAAAGCTAAAGCTGGCAAAAAGAGTTAAGCCCATTATTAGAAATACAAGGAGATTATTTAATCCTTTATTCATTCTTTTATTTTAACAGTTGCCGGATTTTACTCAAGCCCTATTATTCACATATCAAGAATTGGAGAAAACCAGGGCATAATGGTATGTTCCTGCCGGAAATTCTTTTTCAAATTTAAAACCTGATTTTTTTGCAAGTTTTTTAACTTCTTCGATTGAAACAATTCCTGTTCTAGGGCCAAGAGGAGACCCCGCTTTCCAATCTACAATCAAAACATTTCCGCCTGATTTAAGAATCCTTTTTGCTTCATTAAAAACTCTTTCTTTTTTCTCCAATTGGAATAAAAGATTGGTCATTAAAATCAGATCTGCAGACTTTTCGTTTAATTCCCGTATTCCGCTTTCTGATTCAACATTGGCTCTGACAGTAAGAATATTCGCCAATCTTTCTATATTCGCCCGTCCTTTTAAGGCGGAAAGAGGCTCTTCCAGAATATCCACGGCATAGACTTTTCCGTATTTCAGGCGCTTTGCCAGAGGAATCACCCATCCTCCCGAACCCGCGCCCAAATCAACTGCGGCCATATCTTCACGCAATTCAAGGTTATTAAGAATTGTAATCGGATTTAAAAATTCTTGCATTGGTTTAAAAATAGATTATATGCATGCCGCCGATGCCACCTTGTCTCCTTCATCCAGGCGCATAATTCTCACTCCCTGGGTTGATCTGCCCAGCTTGGCAATTGATGAAACCTGAGTCCTTATAACCTGGCCTTTTCTGGAAATAACAATCAAATCCTCTTCTTCTCCGGCCAAAATCTTGGAAAAAATAAGCATTCCGGTCTTTGGGGTAGTTTTAGCTGTTTTTATTCCGGAACCTCCCCTTCCCTGCAGCCTGTATTCTTTAATATCCGTTCTCTTTCCATAGCCATTTTCCATTACAACCAGTAAATATGTTTTTTGCTCTCCTTTTTGATCAACAGCTTTTTTCTTCGGAACAACTTCCATTCCAATAACGCTGTCACCTTTCTGGAGCCTTATACCTTTTATCCCCGAAGCCGCCCGGCCCATGGCCCTGATAGCTTTTTCAGAGAAAAGAATGCTTTGACCCTGCTTGGTGACTAAAATTATTTCATCTTCTCCCGTTGTTTTGCGGACGCTGTTTAAACTGTCCCCCTTTTTCAGGGTAATGGCTATTAAGCCGGATTTTCTGACGTTTTCAAAATCTTCCAAGGGAGTTTTTTTAATTATACCATCTCGGGTTACCATTATTAAATATTTTACCGCTTTTCCTTCATCTTCCTTGCCCACTGTCTGTAAAGACAATACTTTCTCCTGAGGCGCAATTTCCAAGAAATTCAATAACCCTCTGCCCTTGGCAACTCTTAAGCCTTCCGGAATTTCATAAACAGGCGTGCGAAACACTCTTCCTGAATCGGTAAAGAAAAGAAGCTTGTCGTGGGTCTGGGCGGAAAGGAAATGCTCAACAATATCATCTCCTATTGTTTTCATGCCAACCAAGCCTTTTCCTCCCCTCTTTTGATTCTTATAAGCCGAAGGGTTGATTCTTTTTATATATCCTCCGCTTGTTAAGGTTATAATAGTTTCTTCCTGGGGCACTAAATCCTCTTCTGAAATCTCGCCAATTTTCTGGACAAGGACCTTGGTTCTTCTTTCATCCCCAAAAACTTTCTTTGCTTCCAATAGTTCTTTTTTAACCAGGCCTTTAATCTTGGCCGGACTGTTCAGAATAGCAATCCATTCTTTTATTCTCTCCTTGATGTTTTTTAGTTCTTCTTCAATCCTTTCCCTTTCCAGTTTAGCCAGGGCGGAAAGCTTGGTTTCAAGAATGGCATTTGCCTGGATATTAGTCAGTTTGAAGCTCTTCATTAAATTATTTAAAGCATCTTCCCTACTTGCAGATTTCTTTATAATTCTGATAACCGCATCTATATTGGAAAGACATATTGCCAAACCTTCTAAGATATGAGCCCTTTCTTTTGCTTTATCCAAATCATATTGAGTCCGTCGCCTAACCACTTCCTGCTGATGTTCAATGTAATAGCTTAAAAGTTCATTCAACGCCAAAACCTTCGGCTGAATACCTTCAGTCAATGCAAGCATGTTTAAATGGAAAGTTTTCTGCAGATCGGTGAATTTATAAAGCCGATTTAAAACTTTTTGAGGATAAGCGTCTCTCTGGAGCTCAATGACTATTCTCATTCCTTCCTTGTCTGATTCATCCCGTATGTCTTTTATTCCGTCTATTTTCTTTTCCTTAACCAGGTTAGCTAATTGCTCTATTAAAGTGGTTTTCTGCACCTGGAAAGGAATTTCAGTAATGATTATTTTATTCAAATGCTGGCCTTTCTCGCTTTCAACAACATCGGCCTTTCCTCTCTGTAAAATTGGGCCTTTGCCTTGGGAATAAGCGGTAATTATCTCTTTTTGATTATATATACTGCCGCCTAATGGAAAATCAGGGCCTTTGATAAATTCAAACAAATCAACAGTGGTGGCTTTTGGATTGTCTATTAAGTGAACGCAGGCATCAACAACTTCTCCCAAGTTATGGGGCGGAATATTTGTCGCCATTCCAACAGCAATTCCCAAAGAGCCGTTTAAAAGAAGCTGAGGCAAGGGAGAAGGCATAACAGTAGGTTCCTTTCTTGTACCGTCGTAATTATCTACGAAATTTACGGTATTCTTTTCTATATCCTGAAGCATTGCCTCTCCCAGTCTGGAAAGGCGCATTTCTGTATACCTCATAGCGGCGTACTCACCCGGATCATCAATTGAGCCAACATTACCCTGGCCTTTAATTAAAGGGTATCTTAAAGAAAAATCCTGGGCCATTCTTATTGAAGCGTCATAAACGGATTGATCTCCATGCGGGTGATATCTTCCTAGAGTGGAACCGACCACAGTAGCCGATTTCCTGAATTTAGCAGAGTGCGTCAGTCCGTCTTCATACATTGCGTACAAAATTCTGCGATGGACCGGTTTTAACCCGTCTCTGACATCCGGCAAAGCGCGCGAAACTATTACAGACATTGCATAATCAAGATAGGATTTCTCCATTTCCTCAACAATTTCCTGGGGTTTTATATAGCCCTCATTATTAACGCCTTCTTGCTTCGGGTGCTCTGCGTTTTTTGGTTTTTTTGGGTTGTCTGCCATTTTAAAATTGATTTAAAAATTTTAAAAACTGAAAAAATTTATTTATTAAGGCTGTAATATAACCACTTGCATTTCTCCTTCCGGCATATCTTTCTTTTTAATAATAAGTTTTGGCAGAGCTTCTCCGTTTTTCTGGCCTATTGCCTTTAAAAATTTATCAACGCCGTCAAGTTTAATATTGAGCTTTGGCAGAGAAAAACGCATAGGTATTACAATTCTCGGCTCCAATTGATTGGTTATTTTTACGGCTTCTTCGGCACCAATGGTATCTCCCCCGCCTACGGGAATCATCAGTATATCAACCTCTCCTATTTGTTCAATCTGTCCCGCGGTTAATTCTTTTTGCTTTATATTCCCCAAAAAACATATCTTTATATCTTCGGCTTCTATGGCATAAATGGTATTTGCGGGCTTTTGATCATTATTATCCGCCATTCCAATAACGTAGACATCTTTAGATTCATATTCTCCCGGACCCTGTACTAAAAACGCTTGAGACTCCGCTTTCTTTATGGCCCCTTGGGACATTAATATAAGATCGGCATCCAGTTTTGGAAGCTTTAAACCGATATTCTCTTCAAAAGGATCGGTTAATAAAGTCACTTTTTGATCTTTTCCCTGAGAAACTATGATTTGAAAACAAGTTTGTCCTTGCCAAATAATGTGCATTTTAGTAAAAATAATTAAATGCAAAACCTTAAAGATTTTGCTTTTCCAATCTTAATTTAGATTTTTATTTAATTTATAATATCATAATTTGAGAGTCAGTTCAAATAATCAATATTTAAACACTTGTCAAAATAAATCAAATAGTGTAATTTGAATAGTATGATAGACACAGAAAAAACCGTAAAAGAAGAAGTAAAACTTCCGACCGATTCAATTAAGCCCCCGAGAATGGGCGAAATTGTTAAAGGTAAGGTTATAGAAATCGGCAGATCAACTGTCTATATTGATTTGGGCGCCTGGGGAACAGGCATAATTTACGGTAGAGAATTTTATATTTCAAAATCAACAATAAATAATTTAAATATCGGAGAAGTTATTTTCTCAAAAATAACGGAATTGGAAAATGAAGACGGCTATATTGAACTTTCCCTAAAACAAGCAGGAAAAGAAATAACATGGGACGACCTTGTCCAAAAAAGGGAAAAAGGAGAAATTATAACCGTAAGAGTTCTCGGAGCCAATAAAGGAGGATTATTGGCCGAAATTTCCGGAATCCGAGGATTTTTACCTGTATCCCAGCTTTCATTTGAACACTATCCGAGAGTTCAGGAAGGCGATCCAGGAAAAATACTGCAGGAATTGCAAAAATTCCTGGGGGAAGATATGCAGGTTAAAATATTTGATTTGGACGTAAGATCGGAAAAACTTATCCTTTCTGAAAAAGCTGTTCAAAGCTCAAAGATAAAAGATATATTAAGCAAATACAAGGCGGGAGATATTATTGAAGGAGAAATCACCAGTATTGCTGACTTCGGAGCATTTATTAAATTCCCTGCCTTAGAAAACCAAACGGAAATACTGGAAGGTTTGATTCATATTTCAGAATTAGATTGGCAGCTGATTGACGACCCTTCAAAAATTGTTGAGGTCGGACAAAAAGTAAAAGCGAAAATAATAAACATAATTGAAGACCGCGTATTCCTGTCTCTGAAGGCTTTAAAGAAAGATCCTTGGGAAAATATTGAAGAGAAATATAAAAAGGACGATGAAATAAAAGGAAAAGTTTCAAAATTCAATCCTTTCGGCGCTTTTATTGAAATATCCCCTAAAATACAGGGTCTCTGCCATATTTCGGAATTCGGGACCAAAACTAAAATGGAAGAATCTCTTGAAGTCGGAAAAAACTATAAATTCCAGATATTGGAAATAAACCCAAAAGAACACCGAATGCTTTTAAAGCCGGTGAAATAGTAATAATTTCCTTTGCCTACCCTCCCCCGCTGCCAATCTCGGCAGCGGGTTTTGTTTATTTTTAACCTTGATAAAATTAATTTTTAATGGTATTTTTTGTCCGAGGCAATATTAAGTGCAAAGAAATATTAATCAGGAACTTCCGTGGGAGGAAAGAAAATTGAAGGCAAAAGAATTAGGCATGGAAGCGGGTGAAGCGATAGCTCTGCGGTGTCAATGTGTAATAACGGAAAAAGCATTTAAACTGGCGACGAACGACCAAAATTCAGCAAATCTGGCAGAATGGAAAAGAAAAACCATATCATTTACAGATTCAATACTGACCCAGCTGTCCATAAACAATAATCCGCAGACATTGGAATACTTCTATGATGGAACAATGGAAGGATTAAAGGGAATTTGGTTCGGCGACGTACTGGAATTAAACGAACAGCGGCACCTGCCTGGGGAACCGGAATTCCGCTTAGTTCCTAATGCCAGCCGGGAAGATGTCCGCACTGGAAAAATCTTCATTGATAAAAAAAACAGCAAATACTGGCTTGGAATAAATAACGAAAGCCGCCTTCTTATCAGGGTTGCAATCAAAAAATTCAGCGAATTTAGAAGAATAAAATTTCAGTCGAATACTTAAGGATAAAAATCAATATTCCTCCCGTTTATTAAAAAAGAGCAAAAGACAATATATCTGATGCTCTTCTTTTTTTTTGGTTTAAAAAAAAGGAGCCGGTCAACTATTTGTTAGACCTGCTCAATTAAATTCTTTGGTTTTTCTTGACGGGCGATACAATTCAGAGTTTCTGTCTTATCGGGGTTTACCCAGTGCCAAACAGATCCCCATTTGGCCGGATAAATAAATGTCTGCTCAATTGCCTTGACAATCTCCGGTTTGACGCTTCCCAACCTTCCTCCTGACAGAAGCGGATCTTTCGCAAAAGTTACCACCACTACCGTCTTCCCGTTTTCCTGCTCAACGCTGTGTATATCGGCTATCTGAAAATTCTTTTTAAGTGAATCCCAGAAGTCGGTTGGGTCAACATTTTTATGTTCGCGCTGTTCTCCGGTGTCAACACGTCCTTTACGAACGCGATCTGCAAATTCGGCAGTCGTCAATTTCCTTGCAGCTGCTTCTTGCCTTATGCGAATTTCTTCATCATTTCGATCAAGTTTCCTGATGCCAATCGGTAATAATTTTTGGCTGGCGAAGTAAAACCTCACCATTACCCTTTCGGTATATTCTTTAGGTATTTCTATCTGACTTTTATTTTTTTCTATCTGCAATTTTTACATACTCCTAAAAGGATTATATATCATATTTATATTTTTGTCAAGCCCAGCGCTCTTTTGTTTTACGTTAATATTATTTAATTAAAAATATGTGTAATTGATTTATTATTATTTTCTGCTAAAATTAGAAAGTAAAATGGCAAACAGAAAACCGATACAAAATTTGGTGAAAAATATTATCTTTGTCGTGATAATTTTCCTGATAATCTCAGGGGTTTTTTCTATAGTCACCAAACCTTTTGAACCGGTAACAGTCATTTCCTTCAGTGAATTAATCAAAGATATCAACCAGGATAAAGTCAAAGACATTATTGTTATCGGAAACGATCTTAATATAACTTTTACAGACGATACTGCGGCAAAATCTAGGAAGGAATCAGAAACCGCCCTGTCCGTATCGCTCATTAACTACGGCGTTGATAAAACGAAACTGGAAAAAATAAATATCAGCCCTGAAGAAGAAACCGGCATAATAACATGGATAGGGCCTTTTGCTATCATTGTTCTTCCTCTTTTACTCTTCGGGGTTTTCTTCTTCATGATTTTTCGCCAGGCCAAGGCCGGAGCAATGCAGGCTTTTGATTTTTCAAAGGCCAGAGCCCGACTTTTTGGTGCAGAAGGCCATCCTAAAGAAAGAATCACTTTTAAAGACGTGGCTGGTTTGAAAGAAGCCAAAGAGGAATTATTGGAAGTGGTTGATTTTCTAAGAAATCCGAAGAAATTTCTGGCAATGGGAGCAAGAACCCCGAGGGGCGTTTTACTGATGGGGCCTCCCGGTACGGGAAAAACACTCTTGGCGCGGGCGGTTGCAGGAGAAGCAAGAGCTCCTTTCTTCCATATTTCGGGCTCTGAATTTGTTGAGATGTTTGTCGGAGTTGGAGCATCGCGAGTAAGAGATTTATTTGCAACCGCTAAACGGGCGTCTCCGGCAATAATTTTCATTGATGAATTAGACGCTGTTGGACGCCACAGAGGCGCCGGCCTTGGTGGAGGCCACGATGAAAGAGAACAAACCCTAAACCAGATTCTGGTTGAAATGGACGGCTTTGACAGACAAACAAATGTCATAGTAATTTCTGCTACAAATAGGCCGGATGTGCTGGATCCCGCGCTCTTGCGCCCAGGGCGCTTTGACCGAAGAGTGGTGCTTGACCTGCCAGACATCAATGACCGTGAAGAAGTTCTTAAAATTCACTCCAAGGGAAAGCCAATGGCCCAAAATTCTGCTTTGAGAGAAATAGCGGAAAGAACACCCGGATTTTCGGGAGCTGATTTGGCAAACTTAATAAATGAAGGAGCAATTCTGGCTGCCAGAAGAAATAAACACCAAATTTTCCAAGAAGAGCTTCTGGAGTCAATTGATAAAGTTCTGCTGGGCCCAGAGAGAAAAAGTCATATATTGTCTCAAAAAGAAAAAAGAATTGCCGCATACCACGAAGCAGGCCACGCTTTGGTTTCCACTTCCCTACCCGGGGCCGAACCAGTAAGGAAGATTTCCATAGTTGCCAGAGGTAGAGCCGCGGGCTATACTTTAAAATTACCTGCACAGGAAAGATATTTAAGAAACAAATCAGAATTTTTGTCGGAAATGGCTTCCCTATTAGGCGGATATGTTGCGGAAAAACTGGTCTTTAAAGATATTACCACCGGCGCTTCTTCTGATTTGGAGAAAGCTTCTGAACTTGCCAGGAGACTGGTTAAAGAATTCGGGATGTCCGACTTGGGGCCGATAGCTTTTGGCGAAAAGGATGAAATGATATTTTTAGGCAAAGGAATAGGCGAACAAAGAAATTATTCCGAAGAAGTTGCGGCCAAAATTGATAAAGAAGTTGCTGTTTTTATCAGAAATGCGGAAAAATCAGCTCTTAATGTTCTTAAGAAAAAGAGAAAAGTATTAGATAGAATAGCCGAGAAACTTACTGAAAAGGAAACCATAGAAAGAGAGGAATATGACCAATTAATCAATTCTAAAGCGCGGGCAGGCGTAAAATCAGAAAAATTCAAAATAAAGAAAGTAAGATAATCTCTGATATTAAAAAATATCTTGGCTCCAGGTCTTCAGCTAAATATGATTTAGCCAGAATCCCAAAGTATTGCGCGTGTAGCTCAGTCGGTTAGAGCACGGCTCTTATAAAGCCGGGGTCGATGGTTCGAGTCCATCCACGCGCACACTTCGTTTAAAAAGAGCGAATATATTTGTATTTTTCTTTAAAAATGATATATTAAAACCTGAACTGTGACGCTGATTATATAAAGGTATGTTCCCGCGCCAATTTCGGGCATGTAGCTCAGTTGGTTAGAGCGCGTCGTTGACATCGACGAGGTCTCCCGTTCAAGTCGGGACATGCCCACCAATCCGATTATGAATGAAAATTTCAATATCATTTACGAAGATGAAAATCTATTGGTTGTTGATAAGCCTGCTGGAATAGTTGTCTTTCCGGAAGATAAAGAAGAAAATAAAACATTGATTGATCTGATTTTGGAAAAATTCCCAAAAATAAAAGAAGTTGGGACACCTCCCAGATACGGAACTGCCCACCGCTTAGATAAGGACACTTCAGGATTGGTTCTTGTGGCAAAAAATAATCCTTCAATGGAATTTTTCCAAGAGCAGTTTAAAAACGGGAAAGTGGAGAAAAAGTATACCGCTTTAGTAGCTGGAATAATAAAAGACAATCAAGGAATAATTGAAACTCTGATTGGAAGAAGCCCGAACGACCGAAGGAAGCAAAAGGCTTTCGGACTGAATGAAGAATCTCAGGGGAAAAGAAGAGCGGAAACACGCTTCTTAGTCCGAAAAAGATTTAAAGGATATACATTAATGGAAATTTCTCCGAAAACCGGGAGAAAACACCAGATAAGAGCGCATTTCGCTCATATAGGCCACCCTCTTGCCGGAGATAAATTATACGGATTCAAGAACCAGCCCTGCCCTGAAACTCTGAAAAGGCATTTCCTACATGCCTCCTTTATTAAAACCTTTTTACTTGATGGCCGGGTAGAAGAATTCAGATCAGAGTTGCCAGAAGAATTAAAAACTGTAATAAATAACCTTATAGAATAAAAATATGGAAACAAAAATACAAGCATTCTTAAAACCCTATTTAGCAAAAATACCCGTTAATATTAAACCTGGTGATACCGTCCGCGTTTACCAAAAAATAAAAGATGGAGATAAAGAGAGAATTCAAGCCTTTGAAGGTTTGGTTTTGGCCAGAAAACACGGAAAAGAAATAGGTGCAACTATTACCGTAAGAAAAATTGTTTTCGGAATCGGTGTGGAGAGAACTTTTCCGCTCTATACCCCTATTGTTGAAAAGATAGAAATAGTGAAAAAAAGCAAAGTCAGACGGGCAAAACTTTACTATCTTAGAACTGCCCTTAGTAAAAAATTGAAAAAGAAAGAATTAGCGGAATTTTCGGCTATAAAAGAGATAAAGCCTGAAAAAAACGAAGAAGAAACAGTTTCCGCTTAATTAAATTAAACAAGGGACTATGGGCGAGTGCTGAAATTGGTATACAGCTTGGACTGAGGCTCCAAGGGGATATTTTCCCGTGTGGGTTCAAGTCCCATCTCGCCCACTTAAAACTTTGTTTATAAGGGCGGTTAGCTCAGCTGGTAGAGCGTCTCGTTTACACCGAGAAGGCCGTTGGTTCGAGTCCATCACCGCCCACAACGTAAATATTTATTCCACAAATTTACGTTTCACATTTGCCGCGGTAGCTCAGTGGTAGAGCATACGGCTGAAAACCGTAGGGTCGTCAGTTCGATCCTGACCCGCGGCACACCTTTGACAGAACTACGGTGTGCGAGATATTAAATTAATAATCTCGGTTTAGACGAACTATCGGGTATTAACCGTGCAAGCCCCGCTTAAACGGGGCGTAAGCGGGTGTAGCACAATGGTAGTGCATCTGGTTGCCAATCAGAGCATGTGGGTCCGATTCCCATCACCCGCTCCAGTAACAAAGTGAGGTCATTTTCAGAAATTTTTTCTTTGGCGGTAGCCAAAGAAAGCCATTGATTTTGGGCAATTCCGCTCGCTTCGCGAGTTTGTAGAGTGAGGTTCAGAAAATACGAAGCCGAAGATTTTTTGGAGGGAGATTTTTTTGGAGGGGAGGTCGT
>JAUSNC010000001.1 GCA_030645645.1 Candidatus Parcubacteria bacterium | reverse complement strand
CTTCAGCTCCCGGTTTTCTGGCCTCGTCCAGTTCAATAAGCTGTCCAGAATAAAATCTTTTTAGCTATTCTATTAATCTATTTTATCCTTTTATTTAATTAATATCAAATCTGTTTTCAACAGCTTTTTCAACCGGTTCCTCCAAATAAGTCAGCTTGTTTTGATGTTTGTTTTTGAGTTTCGGAACCCGGTAATTTATCCAATAAGCTTTTAAATCCGAATTCTTCTAAAATATCAACTGCTTTCTTGCGGTTAAAATCCTGCCACCGGCAATCCTCAACATTATAATCTATCGGCACTGCTGTATTTATTTCAGCCAGTTCCTTGCTTAAAAATGCCTGTCCCTTATATTTAATTAATTTTTCCCTTGTCCCGCTTTTTATTCCTTTCGCTTTTTCCGAATTCTGTTCCACTTCCTGATAAAGATTTTCAATATTATCAAATTCCTTAATAAGATCAATTGCTGTTTTTTCCCCTACTCCAGTTACGCCTGGTATATTGTCTGAAGGATCCCCTCTCAATGCCTTATAATCCAAGATTTGTTTTGGAGTCAGGCCGTATTTTTCCTTTATCATGGGCTCATCATAAAGAACTGTATCTTTGACTCCTTTTCTAAGATTATAAATTTTGGTATTAGAATCAACCAGCTGAAGAGTATCCAGATCTCCGCTCACTATTATTGTTTCAATTCCGGAAACAGAGTGATTTTCAGAAGTCTGCTTGGCAATTGTTCCTATAACATCGTCTGCTTCAAATCCCTCTTTTTCAAAAATTGGAATATTGAAAGTTTTCATAAATTCCTTTACTTTCGGTATCTGCAAATAAAGACTTTCCGGCGTAGGAGGTCTTTTGGCCTTATACTCCTTATATTTTTTATGACGAAAAGTAGGAAAGGGCAAATCAAAAGCGGCTACGACAAATTCCGGTTTGAATTCTTTCAGAACTTTCAAAAAGACCAACAAAAATCCGTATACCGCGCCCACCACTTCCCCGTTCTTTGCAGTCAAAGGGGGCAAGGCATGGAAAGCCCGGTGAATCACGGCATTGCTGTCAAATATTACCAGATATTTTTTCTTTTCATCCATAAAACTATCCTATCATAAATCTCTAGATATTTATTTGAATTTTTCTTTTGTTTTTTGCGACAGATTTGAATTTCAGCCAGATTGCGTCTTTGGGTATTATTCTTTTTATTCTGCCCGCCCATTCAATTGCAATAATATTTTTAGGTTCAGAGGCTATTTCTTTAAATCCAAGCTCCATAATGTCTTTCTCTCTTATTCTATAACAATCAATATGAAAGAAATTCCTGAACTTTTTTTTCTTGATCTTAAATTTCTTCATTATTACGAAAGTGGGACTTAATACCCTTTCTTTTATCCCAAGCCCTTTTGCAAAGCCCTGTAAAAATGCGGTTTTACCTTCGCCCAATTCTCCTTTTAATCCTAAAACTACAGCCCTCTTCTGAATAGGCCTTTTTAAGATTCTTTTTGCCAGAGAAACTCCAAGTTTTTTTGTTTGAGCAACTCCTATTGTAAAATATTCTTCTTTCATGGTACGATACTTTGATAAAAAAATTTTGCTTTAGTTTTATGAATCAACCCGAACAAGCTAAAAAGCTGATTGAGGAATCCAGAAATATACTTATTTTTCTTCCTGAAACATATGCCCAATTAAGCCAATACCCCGGAAGAGCGGGTGATTTGTTCTGCGCCGCTCAGTCTCTATTCTTTACTCTAAAAAAGATGGGGAAAAATGCAACCCTCCAAATAAAAGACGTTCCGGAAAAATTCCGTTTCTTGGAGCATGAACAGCCGGAGCCGGGCTCCAGAGAATTCACTATTTCCATTAATACAGCAGGCAAGACGATTTCTGAAATGCAGTATGAAAAAAACCCTGACAATCTTAAAATCCATTTGGCTGTGAGTTCGGGAGTATTAGGAGGACAGGATATTTCTTTTAATCATCTTTCCGAGGAACTTTCAAGGCCTGACTTAATTATTACTCTTGGCTCCTCAAGCCTTGATGATCTTGGATCTTTTTTTGAAAATGATCCGAGTCTTTTTTATGAAACTCCTCTCTTAAATATAGACAATAATCCCGATAATGAAAACTTCGGAGATGTGAATATTGTGGAAATAACAGTCGTTTCGGTTTCTGAAATCGTAGATATGGTCGTAAGAATATTAGATGAAACTTTTATTGACGGACATATTGCCACCCTTCTTTTGGCTGGAATAATTTCCGCTTCCCAAAATTTTCAAAATACAAAAATACAGCCAAAAACTTTTGAAGCGGCTTCTCTTCTTATAAAAAAAGGGGCCGATCATCAAAAAATAATCCAGAAGCTCTTCCGCCAAAAGAGCCTTCCTCATATAAAACTTCTCGGGCGGGTTCTGGAAAATCTTGAGTTCAATTCGGAAAAAGACTTATATTGCGCCAGTCTTACCCAAAAAGAAATTTCATTGGCAGGATGCCAGCCAAAAGATATAGCTTTTGTGATTGAAGAATTGAGATCAAGTCCTTATAGGATATCTTCTCTTCTTTTACTGTGGGAAAGCCGCAATTCCCAACCGGCTACAAGGGCGGTTTTCTGCACTCAAAGGAAAAACTTTATTGAGAAAATACTGGAAAATTTTGAAGGCCAGTCGCGCGGAGACACTGCCCTTATACTGATAAAGGAAGAAGATATGGGCATAGCAAAGGAAAAACTGCTAAGATTATTGTAGAACATGATGGAAAATATAAATACAACAAAACAATCAGCGGGAGGAGCATTTGAAATATCACCGCGGGTTTTTGCTAAAAACATTTTGGGTTTTCAGAATGAGCTTAAGGACAATTTTGAAAGCCCTGTTACGGATTTTCTGGGCATTATCATTGGAGAGGCAATAATCCTTGGTATTTCTGATATTCATATTGAGCCCCAGGAAAAGAACGCCAAAATTCGGGCCCGGCTTGACGGCATTCTTCAGGATATTCTGGAAATCCCTTTAAAAAACTACGAAAGCGTTCTTTCTAGAATAAAGCTTATTTCCGGAATTAAGCTGAATATTACAAACCACCCCCAAGACGGGCGGTTTACCGCGTTGCTTGAGGGAAAACCGATTGAAATAAGGACATCTACTCTTCCCGCAGAATACGGAGAATCAACAGTTTTAAGGGTGCTTAATCCTAAAAGCCTGATTACATTGAAAGACTTGGGACTAAGAGAGGATGTTCTAAAAACACTGGAGAAGGAATTAAAAAAACCGAACGGCATGATAATAGTGACAGGACCAACGGGATCAGGAAAAACCACAACTTTATACGCTTTTTTAAAAGAAACCCAGAAACCGGAGGTAAAAATAATAACAATTGAAGACCCTATTGAATATCACCTTCCGGGAATTTCCCAGACCCAGACAAACGCCGCTGCAGGATATGACTTTGCCAGCGGATTAAAATCCATATTGCGCCAAGATCCCGATGTTATTCTCATAGGAGAAATTAGAGATCTTGAAACGGTTGAAATTGCCATTCAGGCCTCATTGACCGGCCATATGGTTTTCAGCACCCTTCATACTAATGATGCGGCGGGCACAATCGCCAGACTGGCGAGTCTTGGAGCTAAAGCGGCAAATATCGCTTCAGCTTTAAATATGATAGTGGCTCAAAGACTAGTCAGAAAAATTTGCCGTTTTTGTTCAAAACCGGACATTATCTCTCCTGAAAACTTAAAGAAAATAAAAAAAGAACTGGAGGATTTGCCAAAATCAGTTAAACTCCCGAAAATAACGGAAACCACTAAGATTCAGCGGGGCCACGGCTGTGAAAAATGCAACAACACCGGTTATCTTGGCCGCCTTGGTATTTTTGAAATCTTTTTGGTTGATGACGAAATGGAAAAATTCATATTAACTAATCCTTCCATAGCGGCCCTTAGAAAAGAACTTTCAAGGCGTAATATGATCTCAATGAAACAAGACGGCTTTATTAAAATATTAGAAGGTATAACTACAATTGAAGAAGTAGAAAGAGTAAGCGGAGAATAAAAAAAACAACCCTTGAGCTGAGGGTATGCTTTAGTCAAAAACGTAAAGTTAGAATAATTCCGAGGCTTAACTCAGCATCACCTGAGTTACCCGTCTAAGAAGAAATCCCTACCCCCCAGCTCAAGAGCTATTTTTTAAATAATAAAACTAGACTCCCTATTATAGGCGACTTTAAAATTTTTGTCAATACCCTTATTTTATGGACATCCTTTCAACTCCAACTCCCGAAGACGAAATATTAGACACAACTTTGAGGCCGAAAAGCTGGCAGGATTATATTGGCCAGGAAAAAATCAAGAAAAATCTCAAAATAATCATTGATGCCGCAAAAAAGAGGAATGAACCCTGCTGCGAGCATTTGCTTTTCTATGGAAATTCCGGATTGGGAAAAACGACCCTTTCTTATCTTGTCGCTAAGGAAATGAAAACAAATATAAGAGTGGCTTCGGGCCCGGCAATTGAGAAAGCCGGCGATCTGGCCGCCATTCTAACAAATCTTTCAGAAGGAGACGTTCTCTTTCTTGATGAATGCCATAGAATAAACAAGGTTTGCGAGGAATATCTCTATTCCGCTCTGGAAGACTTCAAATTAAATCTTGTTGTCGGCAAAGGGCCAATGGCTAGAACAATGGAATTAGTCCTCCCCCGTTTCACCTTCATAGGCGCCACTACGCGCATGGCTTTACTATCTTCTCCTTTAAGAAACAGATTTGGGGCCACTTTTCAGCTTAACTTTTACACTTTGGAAGATGTAGAAAAAATAATTAGAAATTCGGCCCAAATACTGAATGTTGTGATTAATTCCGCGGCTGTACAAATTATTGCAAAACGTTCGAGATTCACTCCCAGGGTTGCCAACCGTCTATTAAAAAGAGTGAGGGATTTTGCCCAGGTTGAAGGAAAAGGGGTTATAGATGAGATAATAGCTAAAAAAGCTCTTGATTTTTTAGACATAGACGAAATAGGGCTTGAATCAGGAGATAAGAAAATACTTGAAGCGATAATTAAAAAATTCAACGGCGGACCTGTAGGGCTTCAGGCCTTATCGGCCAGCTCTTCTGAAGAAACAGATACTATTCTGGATATATATGAACCTTATTTAATGCAAATAGGATTCGTAGAAAGAACTCCTCGAGGAAGGGTTGCATCTAAATCCGCTTATGCACACTTGGGGATAACATATAAAGCCCCAAAAAATCTTCTTTAATATAAATCGCCAATAAGGCGGTTTTTAAATATAATAAGGTAATGGCGAAAATCCTTAAAATTATCTTTAATTTTCTGTTTCTTTTCGCTTTTATTTCCTCGGTTCAGGCCGTTGCTAATTTAGACGTAGTAATCAGTGAAATCGCTTGGATGGGAACTGCAGCTTCCTATAATGACGAGTGGCTTGAATTGTATAACAATACTGACGAAGTTATTAATTTAGAAGGCTGGTCGCTTAAAGACAGCGACGGAACTATTAATATTTCCTTGGTGGGAAGAATTCCAGCTAAAGGGTTTTTTCTTTTAGAAAGAACCGATGATAATACTTTGCCTGAACTTTCAGCTGACCAAATTTACAAAGGCGCTCTTGGAAACGCAGGCGAGAATCTGGAACTAACCGACAGTCTGGGAAATATAATTGATTCGGTAAATTCTGCTTCCGGCTGGTTTTCAGGTGATAATCTGACAAAACAGACAAT
>JAUSNC010000060.1 GCA_030645645.1 Candidatus Parcubacteria bacterium | reverse complement strand
TCTGTATTTACAAATAGCTTGGCTATTTTATCCTTATCCTGTTGAGCTGCTTTCTGCCCTATTTTCCAATCCATGCCGCAACCTAAACCTTGTGTTAGGGATTTGCCGAACTGAATGCGCTTTATGTATTTTGGCACGAATTTTAAAGCGTGCTGGTCAGTATTGGCGACAACAAAATCGGCTTTTTTTATTTTTGAAGCAATTTCGGAAATTATAGATCCGCCGCCTCCGCCAATCCCAATAAGCCTGATTTTAGTCTTTCTGACTTCTTCAGGACTATTTTCTATTGGGCGACGGACAATATTCGCCTTTTTTAATGGTTTTATTTTTGCTTTTCTTTGCTTCTTTCCGAGGGTTTTCAGAGATTTCTTTTTATTCGAAACCCTGCTGCTTCGCACAGGTTTTCTAGAAACTTTTTTGGCTCTTTTGGCTTTTTTTGTTTTCCCTTTCTTTTTGACCATAGGAGTAAATTTACAATTACTTCATTATATAGCTAAGGTAATTCTCGTCAACTGAAAAATATCCCGGAACTTCAAAAAAGTACCTTTTGTAAAAAAAAGATTGTTTATTTACTAAACAATCCTGGAGAGAAGCAGTTCTTCCCTTAATCTATTTATTGCTCCTTCGTTTAATGTAAAAGGGGCTCTTTTTTGCAGTTCCTCAATTGGATTTTCAGATTTCTCAATTTCCCGGATCAGCATAGTGAGAATAAGAGATGTCCCTTCCGGCCCGCCTTCGCATAGGATTATGCATTCATGGTGTTTCTTTAATTTAGCGACAGTCTTCTTAATTGATTGCTGAAATTTCTTTTGATCTGTAGTTTCTATTGGAATCAGTACTTTTTCTCCTTTTCTACTCCAGTGCTCTTCCAATTCTTCATGTATATATTGCAGTTTACGGTATAAAACTACCATTTTTATCTGCAACGGCAGATCCAGAATAGACCTTATACTATCCATTCCTATAGGTATTACCCTATTATTTACGCCTATTTCCATTTTTTGAAGGTTCTCTAATTTCATTATCTTCCACTATTAAAAGTATATTTTTTTTCAGGATGTATGTCAATAAAAAAAGTTCCATATGAGTATGGAACAATTATGTATTCAAGCCGGCTGTGAATACATATAGGAGATTAAGTACTATCAGGGAGAGGAATGTACAAAGAGATGTTGCGATAAATGTTTTTACTGTGTTCCATTTGAGGTTGAACCAACTGTAGAGTTCTATGCTTATAATACATACGAGTAATGCTGTAATTGGCCATCCAATCAAGGCGATAACCGGAAGAGGATTTCCATTAATCAATACTGCGTAAGACGCTTTTGTTGAATAATTTAAATTTCCGGAATTTACTGAAAGTATCTCCGCCGCTATTCCAGTTAATCCTACCGCGCCGTAACCTATTATTTTTGGCAATTTTCCAATATTCTGCTCTGAGCCGCGTACAAACCATATCAGGAATTTCACCACGTCGCCGATATAATAGCCGGTTATCCAGATTACGGGCCATATAGCCAGCGTCAGAAAGATATTGTTATATCTCCAGGCGCCGAACAGAGCAATACTGAACAGATCACTTCCCCATCCGAATATTGTGCCAAGGATTATCAACCGGTTTCGCGGATTTTCAAGAATCCTATTAGCCAAGCTTAAGTCTTTTCTATTTCCTATTTTAATTTCTTTTTCCAAGAACAATCACTTTCGCGAAGAATAACACAGATTAAAATAGGTGTCAAGTTTTTTGTATTATTGGTTTATGCCCAGAAGCTCCACTTCGAATATGAGCGTAGAATTTGGCGGAATCGACCCCATGCGGGTTGATCCGTAAGCAAGATCGGAAGGAATGGTCAGTTTTCTTTTTTCCCCGATTTTCATTCCGGCAACTCCCATATCCCATCCTTGTATAACTTGTCCTATCCCCAGAGTGAATGTAAACGGCGTTCCCCTGTCTACACTTGAATCAAATTTTGTACCGTCTTCCAAAGTGCCTACATAGTGTACTGAAACTTTATCTCCGCTCTTTGCCTCCTCTCCTTCTCCCTGTTTTAATATTTCTACTTTCATACCTTGTATATCAAAAGTATTAGAATTTACTTTCGATTCCTCCGCTGATTTTAAGCCGTTGAAGAGAAAATAACTTCCTAATACTGCGATTATTAATATAATTATTAAGAATATTGTTTTCATAATTTTAAGAATCAATTGAATCTTTATCTGTCTTTTCCTCTTCTTCTGATTCAATATCCTTCTTTATTTCCTCAAATTCGTTTTCAATCTCCTTCAACCGGCTCTTACTGGCTTTTATCAAAGATATCGCCTCTTTTATTTTCTCAAGTCCCTTTTCCACGTCTATCTCTTCCTGATTTTCAAACCAGTCGGTAATTTCGGCGAGCTGTTTGAGGCTGCTGTTTAAATTTTTTTCTGACGGTTTTTCTTTTGTCATAGTATTTTATTTATTTTTTTAATTTCGGAAACAATAGCGCCGTCTAAAACTTTAACATCTAAATTTTCTCCTACTTTTACATCGCCTACCTTTCTGATAATTTTCCCGCCTGAACTTGCGATACAGTAACCTAGCTTAAGCTGGCGTTCAGGATTATTGAATTCAATTGTTTTTTCGGCATATTCCAATTTTTCTTTTGTTTTCGCCAATAAAATTCGGAATCCAGAAAAAGATTTTTTCAACGAACTCCCAAAATTAATTTTAGCATTTAAAAGAGTATTTTTAAAATTCTGTAAAGAAAATCTGAATTTATTTTCAATTTCTCTATAGTCCTCCAGAATCTGCCCATAACGGCCAATAATATCCCTTTCATATCTCTCAAGGAATAATAAGGCCTGTTCCCATGATTCGGAAAGCCGGTTTGCAGCCGCAGTGGGAGTGGAAACTGCGAGATCAGCGGCCATGGCAACCAAGGAAACATCCCTGTCGTGGCCTATCGCCGCAATCACAGGAACCGGAAAATCCGCCATTTCCCTCACTAGGAGCTCATTATTAAAAGCCATCATTGCTTCAAGAGAGCCTCCTCCTCTCATAATGACAAGTACTTCAATGTCTTCCTTTTTAAATGTCTTTATCGAAGCCAGGAGGTCTGCCACCGCCGCTTGCCCCTCAACGCGGGAATCAATCATTTTAACTTTAAATCCGAATCGGCCGAGATTATTTAAAAAATCTGCCAGAACAGCACCTTGCTTTGAGGTAATAACACCAATTCTCTGGGGGTATTTGGGAATTTCCCTTTTCCTGGCTAAATCAAAGATTCCTTCTTCCTTCAGCTTGGCTTTCAATCTTTCATATTCCTTTTTTAAAGCCCCTTCGCCGGCCGGTTCAATGGTTTCTGCAATAAAAGAAAGGCGTCCTGACGGAGCATAAATTTCAGGATAACCTGAAGCCATAATTTTCATCCCCTCCTGCAGTTTCAGGCCGTACAAAGAATATTTTGATCTCCAAATTATGCAATTTAACATTCCTCCGTCCTTTTCATCTTTCATTGTGAAATACATATGGCCGGTCGGGCCAGATTTCGCTTCACCCACTTCTCCTATAATCCTCGCTTTGGAAGTTTTTAATCCTATATTAAGAAGCTGGATAAATTCGGAAATTGAAAAAATTTTGTCGTTGGCTGAATCCATAGTTTTATTCTACTTATCTCTCCGCCGAATCGCAAATATCCTTGAAATCGCAGAAGCCGCATTGCCATCCGGGCGTAGGCCCAAAATCGCTGGTTTTTATTTCTTCTATCTCCCTGATTATTTTTTCTTTCTCTTTTTCCTTGTCTTTTTCACTTCCCAGAAATGAAGCCTTTTTCCCATCGTTCAGATAAAAATAGGTCAGCTCTTCCGGTGTAAGTTTGAATATTTCTTCCGCCGCTATTTGATAAATCAGCAGTTGTTCTTTTGCCTCCGCATCAAGCTTATCTTTGGAACTTCCTGTTTTATAATCAATAATGGCCACCCCGTTTTCTTTTACGTCAATCCTGTCAATCTGCCCTTTTAATGTATAATCCCCGACCTTCAGCTTGAAAGATAATTCTAGAGCGGGAGCACCATCAATTTTCAGGATCTTCGGCGGATTCTTAGAAAAATCTTCATAGAAATCCTTTATGATTTTTTTGCCGAGATTATAATATTCTTCTTTCTGTTTTTTATTCTCATACCATTCGTCAATCCAGTTATTTTCATAGATTTCGGCGATGGAAACCGATTTCCCGCTAGGAGGCTTATTTTCCAATCCTTTGGCAAACCCAAATAAATTCTCCTGTTTTTTATCTCCTTCGTTCACTTGTTTTAAAAACATGTGCAAAGTTTCGTGTATTGTTTTCCCGAAAGAAAAAACTGCTTTGCCTTTTATCGGCACCCTTAAAATGAAACTGAACTTATATTGCCTCGGGCATTTTTCAAAAGCGGCAAGCTGGGAAAAAGAAAAGTGCTTCGGGAGATAATCTTTTTCTTTCACATTCTTTTTCTCTAAAGTTTCTTGCTTCTTTAAAACATCGTTCTGAGATTTCAACTGTGAGATTTGGATTTTATCCTTGTATCCCATTTCAATCAGAAATCGTGACAGTTTTTTCCTTCTTGCTCCGCCGTAATCTTCGGCAGAGGTGAAATAAAGGCCTTTTTTGGCCCTGGTCATCGCAACATAGCAGATCCGCCTTTCTTCCTGCAGGTGAATGTCGCCGGTCGGTTTAATGTCCTTTATTAAATCTGCAGGAACCTCAATTAGCTCCTTTCGCTCAATGGCGGGAAATCTTTTATCCACCATGCCGGCCAGGAAAACATATTTAAATTCCAATCCTTTCGCTCCGTGAATAGTCATTACTTTAACCATATCCGGCCCTTCGTCCGGATCAAATTGCAATTTTCCTTCTCCTCCGGATTCTATCTCAAGCGTTATTTCTTCAATAAAATTCTTTAAGACAGGTTCCAACGTTGTTTCTTCAAATGTCTTTATCCTTTTATAGAATTGATTAAGTAAATCAATCTGCCCTTTATCATTGCTCTCAACCAGATATTTCAAATAACCTGAGTCCTCCAGGAAAGCCGTCAATATTTCCAAGACTGATTTCCCCCTGGCCATCAGACTGTGCTTTTTGATCAGACTAAGAATGAAGGATATTCTTTCATTTCCTTTTTCAGAAACACCGGAAACCAATGGAAGCTCCTGTATGGTTTCATAAAGGGATTTTGCCTTGAACCGGCAATGCTGTGTGAGACGCATAATATCCTTGTCTGCCATTCCGAGGAACGGCAAATTTAAAATCCTATAAAGAGCGCTGCTCTCATGGTAATTATCCAGAAGCTTAAAATATGAGATGACGTCCAGGATAATCGGTTTTGAATAAAGCCCTTTGGATGCCAGGAACTGATAAGGCAGTCCCGCTCTCTCTATTGCATTAATAAAAGGAATTGCCGAATCATTAGCCCGCACCAGAATGGCAAAATCGTTATAACCAGCCTTTTTGTCTTTTGCCAGAAGTTCAATAATCTTTTTGATAGTTTTTAGAACTTCTTCATCCAGACTTTTGGCATATATATGCTCTATTACTCCTTCTTCCTTATTATTCGCAACCAATTTTTTATTTATCTTATTCACAAATTCAAGGCGGTCCGGGTCATTGGCTTTTATGAATTTATAGGCCAGATCCAGGATATTCTGGGTTGACCTGTAATTCTCCACTAAAGATATCTGTTCCGCCTTTGGGAAATCTTTTTTGAACTGGACAATATTGCTGAAAGAAGCGCCCCTCCATCGGTAGATAGCCTGGTCGTCGTCAGCGCAGACCGTCAGGTTATTCTTCGGTTCAGCCAGGATTTTAATGAGCTCGTATTGGGCATAATTGGTATCCTGAAATTCATCAACCAGAATGTATTTAAATTTATCCCTGTATTTTTGAAGAATCAACGGCCTTTCTTTAAATAATTTCAAACAATAATTTATAAGGTCTCCGAAATCCAAAACGCTATTTTTCAAAAGCAGGCGTTGGTAAACATGATATGCATTGGCAACTTCCTTGATTCTTTCTGTTTCATTGTCTTCGGGAGCGTCGTCTCTTGTTTTTAACTTGTCCGCGTATTCCAGATAATCTTCAGGATAAGTTCCCTGGTCCTTGCAATGCGAGAAATGGGAAATCAGAGCCTGAATGAATTTTGTCGGATTCCCCAAGGGCCTGTAGTAATCAAGATTGAAGTCATCAAGATTCTGGCGGATCATAAGCCAAGCCGCCGTCTGATCCAGAATTTTGAAATCGGCCGGTAATCCTATATCAAGTGCGTGGTCCCTTAGAACCCTCTCACAGAACGAATGGAATGTTGAAACCCATAAATCCGCGTATCCGAAATCCAGAAGCTTATCAATTCTCTCTTCTAATTCTTCCGCCGCCTTATCGGTAAAAGTGACGACCAGGATCTCCTCGGGTTTCGCTTCGCCTTTTTCAATCAAGTATGCGGTTTTCTGGGTTATGACAGTTGTCTTACCAGTACCTGCACCTGCCACAATCAAAAGAGGCCCTTTATTATGAACCACTGCTTCCTTCTGTTCTTTATTAAGTTTTTCCAAATCCAGTGCCATTGCTTATATATTACTTTGCCTGCGCCGAACCCGCAATCTGAATTAAATAAAAAACAACCCGAGATTTCTCGGATTGTTATTTATTCATTTCTCTCTCCTGCCTTGCCGCCCTCTTTGCGCTTATTTCGCTCAAATGTATTTTCCTTATACGGATATTTTTTGGAGTTATTTCCACAAGCTCATCATTCCCTATATAATCTAAGGCATCTTCCAAGCCCATTGTTTTTGGTGTATTAATATGCACTGATGTTCCGTCTCCCTTTGATCTCATATTAGAGAGCTGCTTCTCTTTGCAGATATTAACCCTGATGTCTTCGCTTCTGGAATTCTGCCCGACAACCTGTCCTTCATAGACCATAACACCGTGGCCGAAGAATAATATTCCCCGGTCCTGAACGTTTCTTAATCCGTAATGATTGGTTAATCCTGTTTCGTGGGACACCAATGAACCCCTGCTGCCCTCGTCCCAGTTTCCGGGATCAGGAAGATACTGATGGAAAATCGTATTGATTATCCCCATTCCTTTTGTATCGGTCATAAATTCAGACCTGTATCCGAAAAGCCCTTGTGTCGGAATAATAAACTCCAGGAAAACAGTTCCGTTTGTGCTCCTCATCTCTACCATTTCTCCTTTCCTGCTGCTTAATTTCTGAATCACCGAACCGTGATATTGCTCCGGAGTTTCAATAAAAACTCTTTCAAAAGGCGTCAGTCTCTGTCCGTCCACCTCTTTAATGATAACCTGGGGCATTGAGACCTGCAGTTCAAATCCTTCCCTGCGCATTCTCTCAATTAAGATAGCCAGATGAAGTTCTCCTCGGCCGGAAACAATCCAGGTGACGCTTGAGGCTTCCTCAATGCGGAGCGCTACGTCTGTTTCTAATTCTTTATACAGTCTCTCCTTAATCTGGCGGGAAGTGGAAAACTGCCCTTCTTTGCCTGCAAGAGGAGAATTATTGACCATAAATGTCATTTTCACCGTCGGTTCCTCAATATCAATTACCGGCAATGCTTTTGAATCAACCGGATCTGCTATTGTTTCTCCCACGGTAGCATCGGGTATTCCGGCAATGGCGGCAATATCCCCTGCCAAAACCTCCGGAACTTCCACTTTATTAAGGCCTAAAAAAGTCATGAGGGAAACAAGGCGGTATTTTTTCGCTTCACCCTTGCGGTTAATATGCGTTATTTCCTGGCCGCTCTTTATAACACCGTTATGTACCCTCCCGACGCAGATTCTTCCTTTAAAATCATCTCCGGAAATAGACGTAACGAGCATTTGCAGAGGTTTTGAAGAATCTCCCAACGGCGATGGAAAATGATTCAAAATCGCCTCAAAGACAGGAGTAATATTTTCCATTTTACTCAAATCCGCTTCCTTCCCCGCTTTTCCTTCTCTTCCTGAAGCGTAAATTACGGGAAAATCCAGCGAATAATCCCCCGCTCCCAATTCAACGAATAAATCAAAGGTGGCATTCAAAGCGAAATCCGGCCTGGCGCCTTCCTTGTCAATTTTATTTATTACTACAATTATCTTGTGTCCCATTGCCAGGGCTTTTTTTAGGACAAATTTAGTCTGGGGCATCGGGCCCTCCTTGGCATCAATCAAAAGCAAACAGCCGTCTGCCATATTCAGAACTCTCTCCACTTCTCCTCCGAAGTCCGCGTGGCCAGGAGTGTCAATTATATTTATTTTCGTATCGCCGTAATATATCGCCGCGTTCTTGGAAAAAATGGTGATTCCCCTTTCTTTCTCAATGTCGTTGCTGTCCATTATGCATTCCTGGTTGATTAATTCTTTAGTAAGGCTGGTCTTTGACTGGCGCAGTAAAGCATCCACCAATGTGGTTTTTCCATGGTCAACGTGGGCAATTATGGCAATGTTTCTTATTTTGTTCATTTTAAAATTAAAAAGCCGCAATATTCCTGCGACATTTAAGTCCGAGGTGATTTTACAGGGTTATAATATCAGAATTTTTACTATTTGTCAAATAAAACTTTATTCCAATTCCGGCTGTAATTATTTCTATTTATAATATTTTATTAATTAAAAATATCACCTTATTGGAATTCAAAAAAGTATTCCGTAACTCCAAACCGCTTTCTTTTATATGATGATTTATATTCGAGGTTCTCTGCCTTATCATCCCAATACTTTTTGCCTGGGAAATTGTGGGATTCAGGGAATAGAAAAAGGAAAACAGCATAATTACGATGATTATAAGAGAAAAATACGCATATTTGCCGATTAATAATTTTGTCGCTTTAACGCCGGCAAGATAAATGCGTTTGTTTCTGTTGAATTCCGATACTGCAAAAGAAACTATGGGATCACTGAATTTAGAGATGGAATTTTGTATTAAATAATCGCTCTTCCTATTTTTCCTTTTAAACAGAAAATAGATGGCTGTTA
>JAUSNC010000058.1 GCA_030645645.1 Candidatus Parcubacteria bacterium | reverse complement strand
AAGACATGCCGGAGGAAGAAATCAAAAAAGGGGTTGTCAGCCAGATTTTAAAAGAAATAGGCCCGATTGCCCTGCCAAAGGATATTTTTATAGTTGATGATCTGCCTAAGACAAGATCCGGCAAGATAATGAGGAGAATTTTAAGAAAATTATTCACAGGGGAAGATCTGGGAGATCTTTCCACTTTATCTAATCCCGAAATAGTAGATGAAATTAAAAAAATAATAAAACAACAACCAAATGCATAAATTAAACCAAAAAGCGTTTACATTAATAGAGATTTTAGTTGTTTTAAGCATAATCGCATTAATCAGTACGGTAGCTTTATTTCGCCTGCAAGGCATACGTCAGAATGCCAAAGATGCGATAATTAAAGATCTTTTCCATAATTTAACGCTTAGAACAGAGATAAATTTTAGCAATGACGGCAACTATGAAAAAGTTTGCATGGAAACCGTTGATGTAAGTTTAGACAGCAGTCTTTCTGCAGGATATGCGGATTTTGAGGAGGAAATAAAGAAAAATAACGGAAGTATAAATCCTGTCTGCAATGAAAGTTCGGATAAAAAATCTTATGCCGTATGGACTAAATTTCCCACCCGCAACGGATGGTGGTGTGTTTCTTCTGCAACAACGCCGAGAGAATGGGGATCTCAACCCTCGCTAAATTCTGTTAATTGCCAATAATTATGAAAAGCAAATCAAAAAAATATATTCTCTGGCTGAAGGATTTGAACTTAAGAGATGTTCCTTTGGTCGGTGGAAAAAACGCTTCCCTAGGGGAAATGCACGGTTCTCTTTCCCTAAAAGGAGTAAACATACCTGACGGATTCGCCTTGAGTTCTTTTGCTTTCTGGCACTATCTAAAGAGCAATAATATATTGAATGATTTAGAACAGATATTTAAAGGATTGGATACTGAAGATATAGGGAAAATCAGCGAAGCCGGAAAGAAAGCAAGAACTCTTATTCTAAATGCTGAATTCCCGGATGATTTAAAAAAAGAGATTTTAAAAAGCTATCGTTCTCTTTCTGGAATTTATAAAGAAACGGCTACCGATGTTGCGGTAAGGTCATCAGGAACGGCGGAGGATATGCCGGATGCCTCCTTTGCCGGCCAGTTCGAAAGTTTTCTTAATATAAGAGGCGAGGAGAATCTCTTGAAAGCCGTCAAAAATTGCTATGCTTCTTTATTTAATAACAGGGCAATAGCTTATAAGGCTGAAAAAGGATTTTCCCAATTAAAGATAGCCTTATCAGTGGGGGTTATTAAAATGGTGAGGTCGGACGTCGGTTCTTCCGGAATAATTTTCACATTGGATACGGAAACAGGCTTTCAAAATGTTGTTCTGATAAATTCCATTTGGGGGATAGGGGAAATGATAGTGAAGGGGAAGATAACCCCGGATGAATTTTATGTTTTCAAGCCTACTTTAAAACAAGGGTTCAAGCCGATAATCATGAAAAATCTCGGCAGGAAAGACAAAAAATATGTTTTTGCCGAAAAAGGAGGGCTGAAAGAAGTAGAAGTTCCAAAAGATAAGCAATTGCAATTCAGCGTCAGTGAAAAAGACATTTTAAAGCTTGCAGAATGGGCTTGCCTTATTGAGGAACACTATCAAAAACCCGAGGATATAGAATGGGCAAAGGACGGCAGGACCGGAGAATTATTTATAGTCCAATCACGGCCGGAAACCGTCCATAAGTTAAAAACGCAGAAATTTTATGAAGAATATGAAATTAAATCAAAAAAGCCTCCGATTCTTGCAGGAACCGCCGTTGGCACAAAGATAAGCTCCGGCCAGGCAAGAGTTATCACGGATATTTCACATATTTCTCAGTTTAAAAGAGGAGAAATTTTAGTTACTAAAATGACGGATCCTGACTGGGTGCCTGCTATCCGCATGGCCGGAGGAATTATAACCGACGAAGGCGGAAGGACATGTCATGCCGCCATAGTTTCAAGGGAACTGGGAGTGCCTGCCATTGTTGGCACTAAGAACGGCACAAAGATTATAAATGACGGCCAGATTTTAACCATGGATTGCGCCACCGGGAAAGGAAGAGTATTTTCCGGAAAAATCCCTTTCAGCGTTAAAAAATACAATTTAAAAAGAATACCGAAAATAAAAACGAAAATAATGGTAAATCTTGGAGTGCCGGAAAAGGCTTTTAAGATTTCATTTCTTCCCCAGGACGGAGTCGGTCTGGCGAGACAGGAATTTATAATAACGGAGAAAATCAAAATACATCCTTTGGCTCTGTATCATTTTAACGGCTTGAAAGATAAAAAAATAAAGAAGGAAATAGAGGCAATCACAATTGAACATAAAGATAAAAAAGAATACTTTATAAAAGAGCTTGCTGAAGGAATTGCCCAGATTGCAGCCGCATTCTGGCCTAAAGAAGTGATTTTAAGGCTGTCTGATTTTAAAACGAATGAATACCGGGGACTGATCGGCGGCAGTCTCTTTGAGGGTAATGAAGAAAATCCGATGTTGGGATTCAGGGGAGCTTCAAGGTATATTGATCCCCAGTTCCAACCGGCTTTTATGATGGAATGCCAGGCGATTAGCAGGGTAAAAAGAGAATTCGGACTGAATAATATTTCTCTGATGGTGCCGTTCTGCCGCACGCCGGAAGAAGGAAAGCGAGTTTTGGAATTAATGGCCAAATTCGGCATTGCCAGAAAAAGCGCCAAAATTTATGTTATGTGCGAGATTCCGTCTAATGTAATTCTGGCAGATAAGTTCCTGGATGTTTTTGACGGAATGTCCATAGGGAGCAATGATTTAAGCCAATTAGTTTTGGGAATAGACCGCGATAATGCTAAAATTGCTTCAATAGCCGATGAAAGAAACGAGGCAGTGAAAGAAATGGTCAGAAAGGCAATAAAGGCTTGCAGGCGGAGGAAAAAATATATCGGCATCTGCGGCCAGGCGCCCAGCGACTTTCCCGAATTCGCCGAATTTCTGGTAAAAGAGGGGATCAGCAGTATTTCTTTAAGCCCCGATAGTGTTATTAAAACAATTTTAAGCATAAGCAAAAGAAAAAAATGAAATATGATATTATAACTTTTGGTTCGGCTACTCGCGATGTTTTTCTTATTTCAGAAAAATTAGCGGGCAGAGAAGGTCTCTGTCTGAACCCCGGTTCCAAAGTAAATATTGATAATCTTTTGTTAAAATTGGGAGGAGGTGGAATCAATACTGCCACCGCATTTTCAAATCAGGGATTTAAAACTGCATTTTGCGGAATGATCGGGAATGATCGGGATGGAGATGATATTGTCAAAGAATTAATTCATTCAAAAATAGATACGGGTCTTTTGCGAAAGACCGCGGCAAAACCAACCAATTATTCCTTAATTATCGCTTCTCCCGGTTTTGACAGGACAATTCTGGCTTATCGGGGAGCGGCCGGAGAAATGGGCAAAAAAGATATTCCCTGGAATAAGCTTGACGCAAAATGGTTCTATCTGTCTCCTCTTTCCGGAAAAATCTGCAATTTGACTCTTAACCTGGTTGAGTTTGCCAAAAAGAATAAAATAAAAGTTGCCTTTAATCCCGGCCAATCCCAGCTTGCTTTTCCCGTTAAGGTTTTAGAAGCCATATTAAGGAAGGTTGATATTTTAATTCTCAATCAGGAAGAAGCGTCTTTCCTTACTAAGATTCCTTACAGGAATGAAAATAAAATATTTAAGAAACT
>JAUSNC010000051.1 GCA_030645645.1 Candidatus Parcubacteria bacterium | reverse complement strand
GTTTAAGCCATTTACCCCCCATTTTTACCTCAACTCCGCCATCAGAAGATTCGCGGAGCTCATAAGGCAAAAGCTTCTTATCCGCCTGGACGGTGGGATCCGAAAAACGCCTTCCAATTAACCTTTTGATTGAAAAAATCGTATTTTCAGGATTGGTAATTGCCTGTCTTTTCGCAGCTATTCCAACCAGTCTTTCATTGGTTTTGGAGATTGCGACAATAGAAGGAGTCAGGAGGGAACCTTCCCTGTTTTCCAACATTTTCGGTTGACCTGCCTCAATTATTGCAATTTTTGAAATTCCTGTACCAAGATCAATACCTAATATTTTTGCCATGTTTTTTTATTATTTTATTTATTAATATTATATACTATTTCGCAACTTTTACTTTAGACGGCCTTAAAATTTTTCCCTTCATTATATATCCTTTTTGAATTTCTTCAGTAATTGTGCCTGTTTTACAATCTTTTTTCTCCACTTCTTCAGTCGCTTCATGTACACCTGGATTAAATTCTTCGCCGACCGCTTTTATCTCTTCTATTCCGTATTTTTTCAGAAAATTCAGGATTTGATTTTTCAGAAGCAAAATTCCTTTTATATTATTATCTTCCTTCAGATTATCGGCCAAACCTTTTTCAATTATCTCAAAGTTATCCACAATCGGCAGAAGCTCCAGAATAAATTCCTCGTTAGCGTAATTTATTATACTCTCTATCCTTTCTATTTCCTCTTTTTTATAATTCAGAAAGTCTGCCCTTGCCCTCTGCCAGCCGGTGAGGTATTCCTTGCTCTGTTTTTCTGATTCCTCAAGTTTTTTCTCCATATCTTCTATTTCAATATTTTCCTTTTTTTTGTCTTTCATTTAAATTTCCGACATTAATTTTAATAAAGAATTGATCAGCCCTATATTCTTTCGATAAGGCATTCGTTTCGGGCCTAAAATTGCCACTATTCCGGTTTTCTTGTTTGGCATACGGAATTTGGAGACTATTGTAGTGAAATTTCCTGCTTTGGGAAACGGACTTTCTTTTCCGATGAATATTTCAGGAGTTTCTGTAAATTCTTCGGAAAAACTGCCTAGATTTTTTTCAAACTGACCAAGCATCTCAAAAAAATTGACAATACCTTCGGTTTCGGAGAATTCCGGTTCCATAAGCATTTTTTCCAACCCATCCTTCGTTAAAATGCCTCTGTCTGAAATATAGCTTAACGTCAAACTGGAGGAATTGTCGGCTATTTTTTTCGTTATCTCCTGAAAAAAGGAAAAAGTGTCTTCAAACGTATCCAAGTCGTCAATTTCCAATCCGTCTTTAATACCTATATTCTCTTCATTATATAAGTCTTGAAGTTCATCAACGAAAAATCTGTAACCTTTGTCTGTTGGAATTCTGCCTGCAGAAGTATGAGGCTGGAAAACGTATCCGCCGTCAGTCAATTTCTGCATTTCAATACGGATGGTTGCGGGAGAAATATCCAAATCGTAAACCTTCTCAAGTGAATTAGAGCTTACAGGTTGCGCCGATTCTATGTATTCGTTGACTATGTCGTCAAGAATTTGTTTCTGCCGGTCTGTTAGCATTATTATTCATTATAATTTTTAGCAGTCTCATGTCAAGAGTGATAATCAGGAAATAAAAAAAGTCTACGATTACTCGTAGCTTTGGTGGTTAGGAAATTTATAGGTTAACTTCCTTTATTATTCTTTCTTTAAGAGGACTTTTCTTTATATCTTGGGTTTTCAATATATCGGTCAGTCTTTTTTTCTCTTTTAATGCTTTGTATGCGGCGTTGCAAACGTCAATTACCGACTGGTTATGCTTTATTATAAGTGTTTCTTTCTCGCCTTTAAGATTTACTGCAGGCAATCTAATCGGGCCATTTGCTTTTCTTCGTAATGCCGAGAAATAATCAGAAGTACTAGCGATTGCTAAAAGATATTCGTCATCCGGTCTTTCTAAGGATATTCGGTTAAGTTGATTTATGCGTTCAATCTGGCTTTCCGTGCTTGTCCATTTTGTCAATTCTCTGACTGGGATGGCGTTTGTATCTTCCACTCCCTGTTTCATCATTTGGTCACAGGCTTGGCTGATTGGTATGAATGTTTTCAGGAGTCCTTGTTTTTCAAGTTCTGACAGCAGAAGTCTGTATAGTGTTGATCCGTTCTCAAGACTTCCTATATATGGCGTTTCAATATCCATTGGCCAAATAATAGGTGTTTCTTCCGGGCTTTCAGTTATTAATCTGATGGCATTGATTAAGGCAGTCAGATTTCCCAGTGGATTTAGAAAGAATTTATGTAATGCATCTCGTAAAGCGTCGAATCCATACATCCTGATTGCAGTTGTGTTTCCTAGTTTTATTAGAGGTCGTTGCGGTATTTTTCCGAGATTGATGTCTAGACTATTCTCTTCCCAGTAATAATATTTTACTTGAGAATCAAGAATTAATGGAAAAGGAAGTATATCCGGCGCTTGGCGGTTAACTGCGAATTCTGGTAGGAAAGTAATATTTTGGGTTCCTTTAAATCCTCTTTCTGTCTGCCATCTAAGATGTTCTAATCCAATCAGTGACGCGACAACGTGGGTGAATAAGCCTTGGCAAGTTTGGATATTGGAATCTTTTCCTTCGTTGGCGAATAGTCCGTAGGTATCTTTGAATAATATTTCGTCAATTCTCTGAATACCAACCAGTACAGGCAGTTTGAACTCTTTGATAGTTTCCAATAATAGGTCTCCGTCTTTCAGAAATCTCTTTGCTTCCTCATTGATGAATTCGGAATGCATACAATTACCTAATTCTACTACACATATATTTGTCATTTTCAATGATCACTCTTGCAGGAATAATACCACATATAATTCTTTTTGTCAATGATATACAAATAAAAAAGCCGTTCGCTCGCGCTACTAGGCATGTGGGATAACAGGCAGACTTTCTATTTAATTTCTTTGAAAGATGTATAACTGTTAAAAGTTATTGGCAATGAGCTTTCATTAGTGCATTTTTGTATTTCAGAGAATGTCAGCAATCGTCGGACAATATCTTTTTTATTTATAAGTAGTTTTTTATTGTCCTTTATTGATATTAGGAAAAGAATCTCTTCATTAAGCCACCCTGCTACCTGGTATGATTCTGAATCCACATATGGAGCTTCGACTATATCCCCTCTTTCTAATTTATTGATTTTATCAGTTAGCAAATCTTAGTATTCCTCTTGAAAAGTATAGCATTTTTATTTTTTTCCACAAGTGTATTATATGAATTATGGTAGAATGATTAAATTAACTAAATTACTATGTTAAATATTAAAAATAAAACAACAAATTTAATTGCAGGCTTTCTTTTAGTTTTTATGTTTATAACCGCTTTATTGAGCATGGCGGGAGACGCGCTTACATTTGACGAAGTTGCTCATATTGGAGCCGGTTATTCTTATTTAACCCAGCAAGATTACAGAATGAATCCTGAGCATCCTCCATTAATAAAGGACCTGGCGGCAATTCCCTTATTATTTCTTAATCTGAATTTTCCGTCAGATAGCCCGAACTGGATACAAGAATCTGCCCCGGCATGGTGGGTTCAATTTGATTTCGGCAACGACCTGCTTTATAAATCAGGAAATAACCCGGTCTTTATCACTTTTTTAAGCCGTTTTCCGATGATTTTGATACTTCTCGCTATGGGATATTTCATTTTCCGATGGGCCCGGGAATTAGGCGGCAATCTCACGGCCGTCTTAACACTTCTCCTGTTTTCTTTTTCTCCGACTCTTATTGCCCACGGCAGATTAGTTACAACTGACATAGGCGCCGCCTTCGGACTTCTTTTCTCAACTTATTTCTGGCTTAAATTCCTTAAAAATCCGGTAAAGAAAAATATTATCATCGCCGGATTGGCTTTCGGATTGGCTTTACTGATAAAATTCTCCCTTATTTTACTTGTTCCTTATTTTTTAATACTGGCTTTAACCTACTCAAGGCTATATCCGGATATGCAAATCGGCAGAATGCGGACTTCCTTTAAATATTTTATTCTGGCAATGATTACCGGAATTATAGGGTTCCTATTTGTTGTAGGGCCAGTTTACCAATTTCATATATGGAACTACCCCGTTGATCATCAAGTAAGGGATATTGCATCAAATATCGCCCCAAAGCCATTTGGTGCATTGCGAAATATTGATATCTGGATGGCGGACAAGCCTCTTTTACGGCCTTTTGCGCAATATTTTGAGGGCGTATTAATGGCTACACAGCGGGTTTCTTACGGCAATACCGTTTACCTATTAGGCCAGGTTTCTTCAAGTGGATGGTGGTATTATTTCCCGATTATTTATCTTATGAAGGAACCTTTGGCTCTTTTCTTCCTTATTGCTCTCTCTTTGATTGGACTATTCTGGAAATTTTCCTTAAAGAATAATATCCGTCAGGGTCTGATCGACTTAATAAAGAATAATTTCACTATATTCTCATTAATCCTTTTCCTGGTTATTTATTGGACAACTGCGATAACGGGAAAGTTAAACATTGGTATAAGGCATTTAATGCCCACAATACCCATTATGTATCTTTTAGTTTCTTTGGGTCTGAAGAATATTATTGAGAAGATAGAAACGACAAAACTAAAATCATTTGTCTCAGCTGTAATTTCCCTGTTATTTATATGGTACGGAGTTTCTTCCTTATCTTCATTCCCGTATTATATTTCCTATTACAATGAGCTGGCTCACGGCATAAACAACGGTTATAAAATTGCGGTGGATTCAAATTATGACTGGGGTCAGGACTTCTATCGTCTGATCAAATTTATGGAAAAAAATAAGATAGAGGAAATCCATCTTGACCATTTCGGCGGAGCAAGTCCTGAATATTATCTTGGCGATAAATACGTAAGACTGAATCCAAGGGATTTAAAAACCATCCCTACAGAAGGATGGGTTGCGGTTTCTGCATCTCAGATGCAGGGAGGAAGAGCAGAAGCGGTCCAGGGTTTTAAGGAAACAACTGATTACTATAACTGGCTGGATCAATACAAACCGGTGGCAAGAGCGGGAAAATCTATATTCATCTATTATTTGGGCGATTAGCGGAAAAATATTTGGTTTCCAAAACGCAGATCAATGTATTCCAGATTATTCTGCTTTTCTTGAGAAATTTGTTTCTCCAGCGCCAATTTCAGCATTTTTATCTGCCAGGAAATTTCATTTCCTGTATTGAAATAAATATCCCATCCTGCAAAAGTTTTTATATTCAGCCTCTCATTGGAGATAATTGAAGCTTTCTGGATAGGTATTTTAATGTCATTTTTTAGCGCTGTTTCAATTTCAAATATCTTTGCCATTTCACTTTCATTAACTACCTTATTTCCAAGTCTTACTTCATTTATTGGAATCAAATTTTCTATTTCAAGATAATTTGGATCAATGCCTGATACAGGCTCAAAGATTATTCCTTGTTTATCAATTAAGTAGTACAGTTCATCAGAATAAAAAACAGCTTCAGCAATCCTCTCTTTAACTGCCAGTGTTAGAGTTCCGGGCATTTTTTTAGTTAAATCCGCAGTGTTTATTATCGGATAATTATTAAGGATTTCATTCTCAATTTTCTTCTGGCTGACAAAGAATATATTTTTTGTCGGAAAAAATAGAATATTATTTTGAACTCGATTATTTACCATATTTTCCAAATCCCCAGCTGAAATTTTAACATTGCCGGATATCTGAATATTCTTTACCTGGAAAAAATCTGAAAACAAGAAGAAACGTAAAACTGCTGAACCAATAATAAAACCAAATAAACAAAGCCAAAAATATTTGTTTTTATAAAGCGGCTTGTTTATCTTAAACCGGTGTGGATGTCTTTTTACTTGACTTTTATTCATATCTATGTAATAATAAGAGGGATAGAAATTGATTGAATTATCTGAAATAATATTAATCGGTTTGAGTGGATTCACACTGCTGATTTCATTCATTACAGCAAAACTGGAAATACAAATTGAAGGGAAATACGGCTGGGCTCAAAATCTTCCGACATGGCGTAAAACTGAAGGGTTCCTTGTAAGACTTCAAGGCTTTCCGACCACTGGTTACCATACTTGGTTAAATGCATTGCGTTTCATAACCTTCAATATACCTATGCTATTTTTCATGATTATCTTCATGATTAAGGAAATAGATATCTCACTCTTGATCAGAACGGAATCACTCCTCCTCGGACTAATGATAACAAGTATAGTCATTGGAAATTTCCTCTGGGTTCTACTTAATCCGTATTACGGCATCAGGAAATTCAATGGAAAAGCCATTTATTGGCAGAAAAGATGGATTGGTCCTTTCCCGGATTGGTACTATCTGAACATAATAATCTCTGCTATTCTAATATACTTTGGTCTCCCCGGTATTTCCTTTTAATAACACGTTGATATACAATATTCAGCGTGTCTTTTTTTTATAAATTTCTTCTTTTCCGCCGCATTGCTTCAATTATATAATTAATCCAATATCGAAAGGACAACGGATAATCTTGTGTTTTAATATAGTCTCTTCTGTAGCCTCCGAACCCCATTTTAAAAAGAGAAAGGCCGGCCCAAGGGTGATTAGGATTGTCAGTCGGAGCTATCCCCCAAAAATTATAGACTTTGCATCCCCTTTTCTTAGCTTCTTTAATGGCCTCCAACTGCAATAAATATGAAACCGGTATTTTCTGATATTTTACCAGAGATGCGCCGTGGTGATAATATGCGGTTCCTTGGTAAAAAACGATAATCGCCGAAGAAACCAATTCCCCTTTATAGAAACCTAGGAATGTGGAAATCTGGCTGTCTCCAGAGAATGCCATGTGCTGATTTTTAAGATAGCCTGGCGGGAATCCTATAAAATTGTGCCTTTGAACCGTTGATTCGTAAATATTATGAAATTTTTCTATATCTTCAATTTTATCGCTTTGTTGGATAATTATATCAGGATTTTTCCCCGCTTGGCGTATGAGGTACCGCGTTGTCTTCCTCATATTTTTCATAAGATCTTCCTCCGGCTGGGAAATATCAAGTTCCCATGTAACTTCAGGGTGCATATGGATCGGCGCATCTCTGAATCCCATATTTTTAAAAACCTTCCTGTTTTCATCATTACTTTCCCAAATAGGAGCAATCCTTATAAAAATCGCTTTTTCTTCTCTTGCAAGTTCCTTTAATTTCCCCACAAAGGCATTAAATAATTCAGGCTCAATGTCTGGCACGTGCGGTACAAAGAGAAATGTCGCTCTTTTTGCCTCCACTTTTATAACTAAAGAAACCGCCGATAATTTTTCATTTTTATACAAGCCAAAGCGCCAAATTTTACTCCCCATCATTTTATTAAATTCTCCCCAATTCCAAGACTGCAAGAAAGTTTTTTCTTTATATTTTAATAAGAATTCTTCCCAGATATCTTTATCGCTAATTTCTTTTATTTCCATTGTTTTTTATTTTATCATTTGTTTGACTCTTTTTAAATAAGTGATATGTTATTTATAAGGGTGTAATATTGGAAAATAGAGAAATCTTGTACTTAATAACCGCTATTGGAATAGGGACTGGCTTCGCAATATCAATCGTATATATTTACCTCTATCTTATTGGGATTACTTTAATACGCATACTTGGCAACTATGCAATTTTTCCAACTGTGATAGTAATTAGCGTTGCAGTCATAGCCTGGTTAGTTACTATAGTACGTATTTATTGCGAATTAACCATCTCTCGCACAAAATCGGGTATTAAAAGACTAAGTAAGAGCAATTCTTTCTAAAGGAATATGCTCTTTTTATTTACTTAATAATTTTATCAACTCCTTTGGCAGTCTTCCTTCTAAAAGAACCGCATCTCCCTGTTCTGCAATTTCTTTTATTTTATTAATCACATCTTTTGGATTTTCAATTAAAATTATCTTTTTGGAATCAGCTGATGCTACATCCTTGAAATAATCTTTTGTGGTAATAATTGCCAAATCACAGACCTCTGCTATTTTTTCTCCTATTTTCCTATGCGCCTCTTTAGCAGACTCGCCAAGCTCTATAAG
>JAUSNC010000050.1 GCA_030645645.1 Candidatus Parcubacteria bacterium | reverse complement strand
AAGACGAAGTGATGCCGGCCAAGATTGCATATCAATTCAGCCAAAAGAACGCCAATCTGAAAATATTAGGCGGTCTAATTGAAAGTCAAAGAGGAAGCCTTCTTGGAACAGAACAAGTGATTGAACTGGCAAAATTGTCTTCAAAAGAAGAATTACTAGCCAGACTGGTCGGAAGTATTGCTGCGCCTATGTCGGGATTTGCCAATGTCCTACAGGGAAATATCAGGAATTTAGTTTACGTATTAAACGCAATTAAAAAATAACTTATTGAAATATGCTGTTTGAAGCTTAAATCAATATTTAAACTTCATGCCTCAGATTTCATAACCATTATGGCCGAAGAAATAAAAGAAGAAAAAATTGAAGTTCCGGAAAAGTTCAAAAAATTAGTCGAAGAAATAGAAAAAATGTCCGTATTGGACTTATCAGAATTAGTGAAGATTTTGGAAAAGAAATTCGGCGTGTCTGCTTCAGCTCCTGTAGCAGTTGCAGTCAGCGGAGCAGCTGGAGCAGGAGACGCTCCAGCCGAGGAAAAGTCGTCCTTCAATATTGAATTAAAGGTAGTAGGCGACAAAAAGATTGAAGTTATCAAAGTTGTAAGGGATATTACCGGTAAAGGATTAAAGGAAGCGAAAGATTTAGTTGATGCCGCCGCCGCCGCTCCTCAAATGATAAAGGAAAATGCAAAGAAAGAAGAAGCTGAAGATATAAAGAAAAAGTTTGAGGCAGCCGGAGCAAAAGTGGAATTAAAATAAGAATAAAAAGTCCGCCCTTCATTATGGCGGATTTTTTATTGCATCAGGGTTTAATAAGATAAATTTTGTTTCCGTTCAAAATATGAATTTCTTTTCCGTCCGGAGAAATTTCAAAATCAATCAGGTTGTCAAAAGCTTCGCTCTGATATTGTTTTATTAGATTTCCCTGTTTATCCATAATAACAACCCGTTTGTTATCCATTATAAAAAGATATGGACTGCCAGAAGATACGCGGATTCTTAAGGCATTATCAAGTCCGGGAAAAACCGTCAGATCTAAGGTTTCCATATATTTGCCTTTCAAGTATCTGTCTATTTTATTATCTCCGGTAAGAATCCAAATATTGCCGTCCACAGCTATGGATTTCGCTCCAATAATTTTTTCAGCCGAAGCTTCAAGCCAATTTGAACTCGTATTGGAAACCGCAGAAAATTTTATTATTTCTCCGTTCTTTGAATCAAGAAGGTATATATTTTGGCCATATAGTGCGATATCGGCAAATTCGTAATCGTCAGAAAGGCTTTGTTCCTGCCATTGGCCGCTATTAAGGAAAAGAAGGGTATTTGGTTTTGAAAAAAACAATTCGGAGGTCAGAAGATTTGTCCCTATAAGAAGGATTTTTTGCGGCGTTATTATATGATCTCCAATATCAGTAAAGACTTCAGGATTTTGTATCTTGGCGACATTGTTTAATTTATCCAAATTATCCATAACTGTTTTTTTATCATCAAGCGCATTTTCGCTCAATTTCCTATTTTTATTTTCCAATATCAAAATATCGGTTAATGCCTCCTGTAATAAAATATTCGCTTCGTCGTCTTTATGTAGAATTACAAGATTTTCAGCCTGGCGCATTTTAGACTCAATTGAAGGCAGATTCTCCTCTATTGGAATTTCTCTCTTTGCGCTGCCCCGGAAAATAAGAAAACCGATTATAAGAATTATAATAAATTTAAGAATCAGGATTAATTTTTCTTTAAATATTTCTTTATCAGAAATATTGAATTTAAGATTTGGAAGCTTCGGGATCTTTGGAAGGGATATATTGTTTGGAATTTTAATTTTTGGTAATTTCCAATTTTTAAAAAGGTTGAGTGATTTCAATCTGCCAATAAGCGATTTTATTATTGAGGAACATCTTGCCAACAGATTCTTTAAAGAGGCAGTTAACTTAAAGAGAGATCCTATTTCAGGTGTTCGCACATTAATCATTTCATTTTGATTAATATCTCCGCCAGGTATCAGAATAAGGCATGTGCCGTAAATTTCTAATAATTCTTCTTTATGAAGTGACAGAAATTCCTTTAACGACTTTTCTTCAGATATCAGAGCCAGTTCTTCCATAAGGTTTTGGCTTTTCAAGAAGTCAAGAATCTTTGGCGTCAAAACTGCAATTTTGTCTCCTGGCAACACTTTTCCCGACGCTATATTGCCGAAAACCTTAAGAGGATCCAGTGTTTGGGTATCCTGGTATTCAAGATTACTCCCCATATCTATTATTTCTCCGTCGTGAAAAAGCAAAACAGATATATCACCGGTTTTTGCAAAATTAATTACGAAATTTTGTATGGAAAGAGCGAAGAAATCAAGATTACCCATCCAGTTTACATTTCCGTCTTTGACGGCGTTTGATAGGAATTCATTTGCTTTTCTAAGCGAATCAGTCAGACTTTGTTCTGGAGTTTTTTGAGATTTCAGGTAATATTCCTGTTTTATGTAGTTAGCCAAATCGTCCAAAAAATGGGAATTTTGAGGGAGAACATTAGAGAGCTGTCCGACGATATAGAGATTGCCGAATGATTTTTCAATTATGTTTTCAGGTTCAAAACAAAAACTATCAAAGACAATATCGCCTTTTACTTTTTTAGGATTGAAATGAAGTTCAAATGCCTGCATATTTTTATATTATAAATTGTTTTTACTTCTTTGTCTTTACTTTCAACGAATGAATGATAATATTAGAATTAGATTTTAAATTATTGGGCTCGTAGCTCAGCTGGTTAGAGCGTTGCATTCACATTGCAAAGGTCACTGGTTCGAGTCCAGTCGAGCCCACAGAGGTTCATTTAGGGCCTGTAGCTTAGTTGGTAGAGCGCCACATTTGCAATGTGGAGGTCGCGGGTTCGAATCCCGCCGGGTCCACTACTTAATTTATTCCTATCGTCTTCTAATATTTTAATAAAATTATACGGTAATTTATGGCAACCAAAAAAGAGATTCTAAATCATCTGAAAAATACTTATTGCAAGTTAAAGCCCTCAAAAATAGATGGGGTG
>JAUSNC010000047.1 GCA_030645645.1 Candidatus Parcubacteria bacterium | reverse complement strand
AGCCTGGCCTGGCTCTGTCCATGCAAAGATATAAAAACCGAGGGCAAAGGTTAGAACCAGAACTCCGAAGGAAAGAGAAACTAATTTTGGAGAAATTTTCAGTGGCATATTTATGAGACTAATTATTATGGGGCAGTAAGTTTTTTTAAAATATCTTCTGAAGCTTTCGGCGTATTATTGCCCCATGGGGCAGTTAAATCCTTATTCAGCTCATTACTTAATTCACCTTCATTTGAAGTTATTTCTCTTTCCGGAGCAGTTAAATCCTTAATAATTTCTTCTAAAGTTTTTTCCTCCTCCGTTGGTTTTGGCTCTTTCGCCAGTTCTGTCCCTCCAAGAAAAAAATACGATACGATAAAAATTAATAAAAATATCAGTATTGAGCCGATTAATATAAGTTTTTCTTTTGCCATTTTAATACTTCTTAAATTTTAACAGATTTTTCACCGGGACGAAACTCTTTCTATGAATGGCCGAAGGTAGGAATTTCTTAAGAAGATTGATATGTAATTCCGTGCCGTAGCCTTTGTGTTTATCAAACCGATATTGCGGATATTTTCTGTGATATTGCTTCATTATATCATCACGAACGACTTTTGCCATGACTGAAGCTAAGCTGCAGGAAAATATTTTTTCATCTCCTTTCACCACCAATTTGTGCTTAATTGATTTCAAGAAAGCATTCTTCAACCGATTTCCGTCAATGAATAAATATCCTGATTTAATTCTGGATTTTCTTTCCAAATTTCTGACGGCTTTTTCCATCGCCAGTTCGGCGGCATTCTTTATATTTATCCTGTCAATAATTCTTTCAGAAACTATGCCGATCCCCCATTTTATTGCCTTATTTTTTATTATTAATTTGTGAAATGCTTCCCTCTTCTTCGCCGACAGCTGTTTTGAATCCTTAATCCCAGAAAATTCTTTTAATATTTTTTTGACAGAATCTTTAGCAATAGATACCGCCCCTGCCACCACTGGTCCGGCCAAAGGGCCTCGTCCGGCCTCATCCAACCCTATGATAAATTCATATCCTTTTTTCCATAATATTTTTTCTTCGCGAAGATTCATTTAAATATTATAGCACGCATATTTTATAATTTGTTGACGCTTTTTTATCTTTCTGGGAAGATGATATAATATTTTAATTTATGAAAAAATTCACTCACCTCCACGTTCACAGCCATTATTCCTTACTGGATGGCTTGCCGAAAATCGATCAGCTTTTGGATTATGCCAAAGAACAGGGAATGGATTCCATCGCCTTGACCGACCACGGCGTTCTCTATGGAGCGGTTGAATTCGCAAAAAAGGCAAAAGAAAGGAATATAAAACCGATTATCGGTTCAGAGCTTTATTTAGCCGCGGAAGGCATGACCCAAAAACGGCCAAATATAGATGATAAAAGATATCATCTTATTTTATTGGTAAAAAACGCGGAGGGATATAAGAATCTCGTAAAACTGATAACCAAAGCCCATTTGGAAGGATTTTATTACAAACCGCGGATTGACGAGGATCTGCTTGCACAGCATAGTTCTGGATTGATCGGACTCTCGGCTTGCATACAGGGAAAAATTCCAAGGCTTCTGTTGTCTGGGAAAACAGACGAAGCCGAGAAAACCGCATTAAGATACCAGGATATATTCGGCAAAGGGAATTTCTATCTTGAACTGCAGGACCATCCTAAAATAAAAGAACAGAAAATAGTGAATGACGGGTTAATTGCTATCTCAAAAAAACACGGTATTCCGCTGGTGGCAACGCAGGATTCACATTATCTTAAGAAAGAAGACGCTGATGCACAGGATATTCTCATGCTCATTAATACAGGTGCCAGAGCGGACGACCCTGAAAGACTTACTTTAAAAACGGATGATTTCTCTTTAAAATCTCCCGATATAATGATTGATTCCTTCAAGGATACTCCTGAAGCTATTGAAAACACGCAAAAAATAGCAGACCTTTGCACTTTTCAGTTTGAATTTGGCAAAACAAAATTGCCGTCTTTCCAGGTTCCCGAAGGAAAGACGCAGGATTTTGACGAATACCTGAAGGAATTGGCATTTGAGGGCGCAAAGAAAAAATACGGGATAGACCTGCGGGAAGAAGTAAAAACAAGGTTAAATTACGAATTGGCAATGATAAAGCAGGCTGGATTCGCCTCTTACTTTCTGATTGTCCAGGATTTTGTACGATGGGCCAAAGAAAATAGAATAGTTGTGGGACCGGGCAGAGGATCTGCCGCGGGCTCCATTGTTTCCTATTGCGCCGGAATTACGAACGTTGATCCCTTAAAATACAAGCTTTTATTTGAAAGATTTATCAACCCGGAACGTATATCCCCTCCGGATATTGATTTGGATTTCACCGACAGAAGACGCGACGAAGTAATTGAATATGTTTCCCAAAAATACGGACGCGACAAAGTGGCCCAAATCATCACCTTTGGGACAATGGCTGCCAGAGCCGCAGTAAGAGATGTGGGAAGAGCCCTTGGCTATACCTACGGCTTCTGCGACCAGATTGCCAAAATGATACCTTTGGGCTCAACTCTGGACCAGACTTTGACACAGGTAGCGGAATTCAAACTGGCGTATGAGACTGATGAGCAGACCAGAAAACTCATTGATTTCTCAAAAAAGCTGGAAGGAGTGGTCAGACACGCTTCAACCCATGCCTGCGGCGTAGTTATTTCCAAAGAGCCGCTGTCTGACTCGGTTCCCCTACAGCATCCCACCCAGAATGACGATGCAATAGTTACCCAGTATGAGATGCATTCAATAGAAGACCTTGGAATTCTTAAAATGGACTTTCTGGGATTAAAAAATCTGACTATTATTGAAGATACCCTTGCCAGAATATATGTGATCCACGGGAAAAGTATAGATATTGAAACTTTGCCTCTAGACGATAAACCGACATATGACCTTTTAAAAAAAGGAAATACAGTTGGCATTTTCCAATTGGAAAGTTCGGGGATGCAAAGATACCTGAAAGAACTGAAACCGACGAAATTTGAAGATATTGACGCCATGGTCGCCCTCTATAGGCCGGGGCCCATACAATTTCTGCCGGAATATATCGCAAGAAAGCATAAGAAAAAGAAAATTGAATATTTACATCCCGATCTGCAGCCTATTTTGGCGGATACCTATGGAATTTGTATATACCAGGAACAATTATTGCAGATAGTCCAGAAACTGGCCGGGTTTTCTCTTGGCCAGGCGGATATCTTAAGAAAAGCTGTGGGAAAGAAGATTCCTCAATTACTGGTTGAACAGCAGGAAAAAGTTATTTCCGGTATGGTGAAAAACGGAATAAGCAAATCCGTGGCTAAGGAATTATGGGAATGGATTTTGCCCTTTGCCCATTACGGATTCAACCGAAGTCACAGCGCATCTTATGCAACTATCGCCTATCAGACCGCATATTTGAAAACTCATTACACTGTTGAATTTATGTCTGCCCTTTTAACATCTGAGCGCAATGATCTGGACAGAATATCA
>JAUSNC010000045.1 GCA_030645645.1 Candidatus Parcubacteria bacterium | reverse complement strand
AGAAGGCCGTTTTTACCCTCAAGGATCTTTTCTTTCCCAAACCGTGGGATTTCTAGGAGGAGAGGGGGAGGGACAATATGGCCTGGAAGAATATTGGGACGGCGTATTAAAAGGGGAAACCGGACCCGGAAGCGGACAGTTTGTTTTTAACGACATGTCAGAAGGATCCGATATTATTTTAACCATAGATTATAATACCCAATACCAGGCGGAAAAATTACTCAATAAGGCGGGTGAAGATTTAAAAATTGAGAATGGAGAAATTATAGTAATGGATCCTAATTCAGGAAAGATCATTGCGATGGCTAATTTTCCCAATTTCAATCCCAATCAATACGAAACTTATGCAAAAAGCAGAAATCTAGAAATTTTTCAAAACAGCGCAATACAGAAGATTTTTGAGCCTGGCTCCGTATTTAAGGCAATAACCATGGCGGCCGCCTTAAACGAAGGTAAGATAACTCCTAGTACGACATATATAGATGTTGGACAGATAAAAATAGGCGGTTCAACAGTTTATAATTACGATCACAGGATTTGGGGAGAAATGACGATGACTGGAGTTCTTGAAAGATCAATAAATACAGGAGCTGTTTTTGCGGAGTCCCAGATTAGCCATAATACTTTTTTGGATTACATCAGTCGCTTCGGTATTTTTGAAAAGACAGGAATTGATCTGCCGGGAGAAATATCCTCCCAGAACGCCGAACTGAAAAAAGGATATGAAATAAACTTTGCCACTGCCGCTTTTGGCCAGGGAATAGAAATGACTTCTCTGCAATTCATCAGAGCATATTCCGCCATAGCCAATGGAGGATATCTGGTAAAGCCATATCTGGTGGAAGAGATAGTGAATTCCAACGGTCAGAAGGAAACAATACAGTCTCAGATCGGTAAAGAGGGAATTATATCCTCAGAAACTTCTTCGCGCCTGAGTGCAATGCTTGTGAGTGTGGTTGAAAACGGTTATTCCAAGGAAGCACAAGTGCCAGGGTATTATATTGCCGGGAAAACAGGCACTGCCCAAATTCCGTGGATAACTCTAGGAATAAACAAAGCGGGTTATTCGGAAAAAACTTATCAGTCCTTTGTGGGATTTTTTCCCGCTTTTAATCCGAAATTCGTCGTTTTGGTGAAACTCTTGAATCCGCAGACGAAAACCGCCGAATATTCCGCTGTTCCGGTTTTTCAGGAGTTGGCAAAATACATAATTGATTATTATCAAATACCTCCGGATCACGAATAAAAGATATGGATATTTTTACAAAAATAATTTATTTTATAAAGAAACCCCGCATCATTCTTATAACAGGACAGGGATATGATAAAAGTTCACGCGTCTTATCTTTTGTTTTAGGAAAATATTACAAAGTAGGGACCTTTAAAATAAATGAACCGAACCTTAAAGATATTTTAAAATATAATATTTTTATTTTTGAATATTCCCCGGAAAATAAGGATAATTTTAAAAAATGGCTTTTAATTTCAAAAAATCCTATCTTAATCGCAACTAATACAGGGGAAATCCTGTCTGAAAAAGGTTTTTTCCAGGGTGATCAGACGCTATCGCAAAAAATAAAGGAGTTAGCGGATATTCTTCCTCTTTTTTCACACCTTATCCTTAATTATGATGATGAATCTCTGCGCGCCCTTATACCGCATATTAAGACAGAATTCAGCAGTTTCGGGGTGGCAGCGAGGGCAGATTTTGTGGCAAGTGATATTATTGCAAATAAAGAAAACGAAACAGAAGGAGTTAATTTCAAAATAAATTATAACGGGAAAGTAGTCCCAGTCTGGATCAAGAAAGGGGAAAAAGAAGATATTTATGCCTCACTGGTCGGCGCGGCCTGCGGCGAGGTTTTAGGCGTAAATTTGGTTGAGATTTCAAATGTTCTAAGCGAATCATTCTAGAAACCATAGACAAGAATTTAACCATCTGATAAAATTCTGATGTTTATACAAACAAGGCCCCATCGTCTAGTGGCCTAGGACGCCGCCCTCTCACGGCGGAAACTCGGGTTCAAATCCCGATGGGGCCGCCAGCATGGAAAACGGTGCGTTAAGCCGTTTTTTATTTTGCATAATTTTCTGTTTTTGTTAAAGTGAATGGTATGGAAAAAGATTTTCACAATATTGCCGTAATTCCGGGAGACCTGAACGGCGTCACCGTTACTGATGCTGTTTTAAAGATTAGCGAGGCTTTGAAAGGCAAATTAACAAAACCTATCAAGCATACCCGGTTTGAATATAATGCCGATTACTTCCTGAAAAATAATATTAAGGAATTAGGTGAAAGAGAGCTTTCAGAGCTTAAAAAGTATGATCAGATATTTCTAGGAGCTATCGGAGACCCTGTTAAAATAGCGCCCGGCATATTGGAACTGGGTATTCTCTTGAAAATAAGGCAGAAATTTGACCAATATGTAAATTTAAGGCCGATTATTCTGCCAGAAGGCGTTCCGTCAGTAATTGTCGGAAAAACTTCCAAAGACATTAACTTTGAAGTTTGCAGGGAAAATTCAGAAGGATTGTATATCGGTGAAGGCAGGATTGAAAATAAAGGGACTGAAGAAGAGGTAGGTTATCAAATAATGAAGTGCAGCTACAAGGCTGTTAAAAGATTGGCGGAATTTGCTGAAAAGAGAGTCCTTGCCAGAAAAAAAGGAGGAAAACCGACTCTTCATTTTGTTTTTAAGACAAATGTCCTGGTTTATGCTTCCGCTCCATGGATTAGGGTTTTTGACGAGTATAAAGACAGGCAAGATATTGATGTAAAATATATGCATATTGATAACTTTATGATGCAGATGATTTTAAAGCCGGAGCAATTTGATGTTGTTATAACCAGTAATACTTTCGGCGATATTGCTACCGACCTTGGTGCAGTAATACAAGGAGGAATCGGCACGGCAGTTTCCGGGAATATTAATCCGACAAAACAATTTCCTTCCATGTTTGAGCCAATACACGGAACGGCGCCGGACAGATGGTATGAAGTTGATGATAAAGGAGCATTGATTCCAGGAACTTTCTCTCCGGAAAAAGTCCAGACTATAAAGCCTGAAGCCGCTTTCCTGGCATACGCAATGATGCTTGAACAGATGGAAGAAATAAAAGCGGGCCAGATTCTGAAGGAAGCCGCTCTTTGCAATATCAGGGATCCTCAATATAAAACAAAAAAACTTGATCAGTTAATTGAACAAGCCTCCAGTTTCATTAAAGAAAAATAAATGTCCAAAGGAACTCTTTACGATAAGGTCTGGGAAAAACATAAGGTTAGTACGCTTGCGACTCGCCAGACTCAGATATTTATTGGAAGACATTTAATGCATGAAGTTACTAGTCCTCAAGCTTTTGAAATACTTAAAGATAAAG
>JAUSNC010000031.1 GCA_030645645.1 Candidatus Parcubacteria bacterium | reverse complement strand
TGCGAAATAAATTTGAAGACTTTCTTCAGCTTTAGCCCAATGAATATCTGCTTTATTTTGGTTTCCTTGATTCTCATATTCTTCAGCTTCGTCGTGAGATCCTGCAGCTTCAATTCTATACAATACTACTTTCTTTGCGTCTTCATAGGTCATATTGAAAAGCAAGATGTGAAGCCTGGTCATTTCTTCAATTAACTTCCCTCTGTCTTTTCTATGATGAGCTTTCCACCATTCTATTTCGTTATGAGCCATCTGTACTATCTTTTCTCCATTATTCATTTTATATTCTCCTATTTAAAATTCTAATGGGTATTTTATAAAAGTCAAGCCTGAAGTAAAAAAATGAGGGTTCTCTTCTTATTGACAAAATGGTAATTTTGACTAAACTAAATGTAGTGAAAAAATGGCAAAAATAACTGATATAGAAGGTAAAAATATAGAACCAGTTCTTACTAAAGTATGGCCAAAAATAATAACGGATATAATAGGAAACGACATAGAGAAGGAGAATGGAGATAATGATAAACTTCGATAGAATGAAAAAAGTAGAACTTATTCTGATTGTCTTCCTTCTAAGTGGCGCCGTAGCCGCAGTAGAATCTATCTATCTTGTAACCGGCTTACCCAGTGAAATAGCCATGTTGCATAGCGTCAGGCCGGCCATTATTTTCGCCATCCGAATTGCAATCTTTATGATTATATCCACAACAAGCCTCATATTTCTCATATCTAAAAGATACGAGAATAAAACAATCATAAAAATATAGAGCCAAATCCTTAGGGACGCGGTTCTTTTTATTTTAGGTTTAATATTCAAAAAAAAGAAGTAATTCAGTGTTAACTATCACTTAATACTTCTCTTTTAAAAAATAGGCACTGAGCCTATAAGGGCAGGATTATCTGGTTCAACGTGCGAACATACACTATCATCTTCTCCTGGATCTCTAGTCTTTTTTGGTGTTTTAGTCATTTATAACAGCTCTTAACTTATACTAAATATCTTTAAGAATCTGTCAATAACCTGAAACAAAAAAATAATAAATTTATTATTTTTCTCTATTTCCGCTATGCGTTAAGGGATGGAGAATTTAACAGGAATATGCATTTCGTCTTCAAATTGAGGCAATCCTGACGGATTGTCTTTTTCCAATATCAGAGTTCCATATTCAGTTGCAGGTTTCTCAAATTCCAGAAATGCCTGAAAAGGAACGAAATCCGTCGTCATCCAATCATCAAAAGCTTGAGCCGGAACAACGCCCAATTCATTGCCATTAGAGTCCTCTATGCGCACCGGGAATGATGCTTCAAAATACCAGCTTCCCCTGGCTTCACCCGTAATCAAAAGAGGGCTAGAAACCAGATCATTCGGACCGGGACTTGTTACTACGATTAAATCTTTCTTCTCCAATGAATTACCGATATCCTCTATCACCGGTTCTTTAAAAGCAATATATCCTGCGATAATCGCACCTGCGGACACGACCAGGACTAAAAGCGCTGATATGATTTTATTCATGTTAATTTATTTCGTAAACTATATTTACCGTGGATGATATCTTATTCTGCCCCGGCTCTATTTCCGGCGCAGACGCTGGCATAGTTCCTCCTCCATATCCGTATGCTTCTTTCATATCAGAGAAATAAGGAAGATAGGAATTTTCATTAAAACTGACTATTTTGACAAGTTTCACCCCTAATTCATCTGCCAGCTTATTGGCGGCTGTCTTTGCCTCCTTAATGGCTTCTTCCCTTGCCTGAATTTTTAAATCATCCTCGTTTTCAATCGTAAACTGAAGACTATTTACTTCATTAGCTCCGGCAGTTGTCGCTCCTTCAATTATCCGGCCGACATCACTTAAATTTCTTATTTTAACATTTAAGGACTGTTGAACTTCGTAACCTACAAGGGTCCTTACTCCTTCAGGCGGATAATAATAACCGCCGATGGATTGTTTCTGATATTCATAGCGCGGATAAATACTGAATCCGGTAGTTTTTATATCCTTTTCATCAATCCCCTGTTTTTTCATGCTTTCAATAACTGCGTTCATTTTTACGGAATTTGACGCCAAGGAAGCTTCTGCCGTTTTAGCTTCAGTTACCACCGCAAAATCCACAATTGCCAAGTCAGGAATGGCGAAAATCTCTCCGGTCCCTGAAACGCTGATAGTGGTCCTGTTCTCAATTTCTTGCCCTATGTATTTTCCCTCCTTTATTTTATTCAATGTATCAACAGCAATTGATAAGGTTAAAACGATCAGCAACAATCCTAAAATTACGGCTAATATGCGCAATATGCTTTTTTCATTCTCTATTTTTGAAAAATCCATATATTTTTTAAATTATAAATTTATAATGGTATTTATTTAATTATCTCAATAATTTTATTCCTCAGGCGGAATCCTTTAATTATCCTTATTTTTCCGCCGGGAACCTTCAGAAAAGATGCCATGGCACTGATTGCGGCCTTATTAGCCATCCCCTCCCTGGCTTTCTCTTTTATTTTTACATCAAAACTGTCATTTTTCTTTCTGATAATCTCTGGTTTCTTTGATCCCGGAAATACTTTTATTTTTACCAGCATATTTTAATTTATTTTCCGAATCTGCGCTGGCGTCTTCCGTATTCCGCAATCGCCATGCTTAAATCCTTTTCAGTGAATTCCGGCCATAATTTGTCGGAAAAATAGAGTTCTGAATATGCCCCCTGCCATATCAGAAAGTTAGAAAGGCGCTTTTCTCCGCCAGTTCTTATCACCAAATCTGGTTCAGGCATATTGGCGGTGGAGAGATGTTTATATACCAAAGCCTCGTTTATTTTATCTGGTGAAATTTTGGCTTTTATTATTTTTTTCATTGCCTGGACAATATCCCATCTGCCCCCGTAACTTACAGCCAAATTGAGTTGGATTTTTTTCTGACTCTTTGTTAGTCTTTCAATCTTTCTGATTGTTTTTTCCACTGTTTTTGGCAGTTTTTCCCTTTGACCCAGAACCTTCACCCTTATGCCATATTTCTTATACATCTCAATATTACCAAGCATAGTGGATTCAAAAAGCTTCAGTAGATATTGCACTTCCTCTTTGGGACGGGCCCAATTTTCCGTGGAAAAACCGAAAACTGTGACCATTCTTATTTTCACTTTTTTGCACCACCGGCAGAATTTCAAAATATTATCTGTGCCGTGAAAATGGCCGGCCATAGGAGTTAAGCCGTTCTTTCTGGCCCAGCGCCTGTTGCCGTCCGGATATAAGACTAAATGAATTGGAATTTTTTTAATCATTGTTTTGCCTGTTTTCCTCTATCTGAAGGGGCACTTTCATACTCCCTTTAGCAATTAAAAAACCTGCTGCGAAGGATAATAGCGAAATTAACATTACTGTAATTAATAGGATTATATCATTTTGCCTCTCAATAATAAAGGTGTGTAAAATTGAAGTTATTGACCTCATATATGGGAATTGCTATAGTATTAACATAATTATATTTGCATAATATTACATCCTTTAAGGGATTCATTTACTATGGCTAAAACAAAATCAGGAGGTTCTACGAGTCTGGGAAGAGATTCTCAGCCAAAATATCTTGGTGTAAAGCGATATGACGGCCAACCTGTTAATGCGGGGGAAATTCTGATAAAGCAGAGGGGCACGAAATTCACTGCTGGGAAAAATGTCAGGCGCGCCGGAGATGATACTCTATATTCCGCCAAGGCAGGAGTGGTAAAATTCCAAACCAAGAGAAAAAAAACTTTTACCGGATTAAGAAAAATGGTGAAAATCATCAATGTAGTGCCTGTAAAATAATAAAATCTGGAAAGAGCGGCTGTAAGGCCGCTTTTTCATTTCCTTTGTTTTTTTATAGCTGCTTTTATAAATTCTAGGAAAAGCGGATGGGCCTTTAACGGCCTTGATTTGAATTCTGGATGGAATTGTGTAGCAACGAAAAAAGGATGATTTTTGACTTCTATGATTTCAACCAGATTCCGTTCAGGATTCACTCCTGCAATCACTAATCCGTTGTCTTCCAGCACAGCTCTGAAATCATTGTTCAGTTCGTAGCGGTGCCGATGACGTTCTGAAACAGTTTTTACGCCGTATGCCTTAAAACTGATAGTGCCTTTCTTAATACTGCACTCATATTCCCCCAACCTCAAAGTTCCGCCGTATTTCTTCTCTTTTATGAGAACTTTTTGATCCGGCATAACATCAATCACTTTTTCCTTTGAATTAGGAGAAAATTCTGCTGAATTGGCGCCTTTGATTCCGCAGACATTTCGGGCAAATTCAATAACCGCCAGTTGCATTCCCAAACACAGTCCAAGATACGGTATCTTATTCTTCCTGCAATATTCAATCGCTTTTATTTTTCCTTCTATTCCTCTTTTGCCGAATCCCCCAAGCACTATTATTCCGTCATATTTTTTAAGATTTCTGACTTTGGAACCGTCTTTTTCATAATCTTCTGACGATATCCAATGCAATTCAAGCTTTCTTTTATAGAACCAGACTGCATGCTTTATGGCTTCCAAAACGGAGATATAGGAATCCATAAGGGTGAATTCACCTGTTTTGAAATATTTTCCGACTAGCCCGATCTTTACTGTTTTCTTTGCGGTTTTAATGGTTCTGACCAGCTTTTTCCAGTCATTCATTTCCACTTTTTTCTGGCGCATTCCGAATTTGGCGAGTATCCTATTGCCTAAGTTTTCTTTTTCAAAATTAAGCGGAATTTCGTAAATGTATTTAATATCAGGCGCCGAAATAACATCTTCTTCCAGAATACTGCAGGCGTTGGCAATTTTTTTCTTTCTTGCGCCGTCAATAGGGACAACGGACCTGGCCAGAATGATATCCGGCTGGACGCCGGCCATATTAAGGGATCTCACGGCATACTGCGTCGGTTTTGTTTTCATTTCTCCGATCATTTTAGGAACAGGAAGATAGCTTACTAAAACAAATAATACTTCTTTTGGTTTTTGGATTTTCAGCATCCTGACGGCCTCCAGGAAAAGCAAATTCTGGTATTCGCCCACCGTTCCTCCTATTTCAATTAAAATAAAATCCGCTCCGTTATTTTTGGCGGCTTTATTTATTCGCGAGATTACTTCGTTTGGAATATCGGGCACTACCTCAACGCATTTACCTTTATAGCCGAGATTTCTCTCTCTATTTATGACAGTCTGGTAGACCCTTCCTGTTGTAATATAGTTATCTGTTGAAAGAGTAACGTCTAAGAATCTTTCGTAATTGCCGAGGTCCTGATCACATTCTGTTCCATCGGCGGTTACGAAAATTTCTCCGTGTTCAATAGGATTCATTGTCCCGGCATCCAAATTAACATAAGGGTCAATTTTGGCTGCGGTTACCGTATATCCTTTGCTTTGTAAAATCTTTCCGATTGAAGCAGTTGCAACGCCCTTTCCTATGCCGGACATTACTCCGCCTCCAACGAAAATATATTTTGGCATATCTCTACTTTTCCGATTCCTCGGTCACTATGATTTTTATTTCAGCTTCTAAATTATGTCCAAAACGCACTTTTATGGGAAATTCGCCGATTTCCTTAATAGGTTTGTTTAAAATAATTTGATCTTTTTTTATCTCAAAGCCTGATTCTTTCAGTTTTTCCGCTATCTTCTGAACGGTTACTGAACCGAAAACCTGTTTGTCATCCCCTGCCTTAACGGCAATATTGATTTCCTGGCCATCCAAGCGCGATGCAACTTCCTGCTGTTTTCCTAAATCATCTTCAACTATTTTCAGATTTGCTTCTTTTTCCGCTTCCGCTCTCTTTATAACTTCATCGGTTGCCAGTTTAGCTAATTTTTTAGGAATCAAAAAATTACGGGCAAAACCGTCAGCCACTTCCTTCAGTTCATATTTTTTCCCTAGTTTTTCAACGTCTTGAATTAAAACTACTTTCATATTCTTTTAATAATTAATTTTACAGTAATTATCCGGAAGATTCAACTTAATTAAAGTTCTATTTATTTCTACCTTAATTCTTTTATCTTTTCAATAGCCTTATCTAATTGCGGGTCCTTATTGTCGGTTATATCCTCCTCTGTTAAATCAACTTTTATATCAGGTTCTAAGCCCTTTTCACTTATGGAATAACCTTCAGGCGTCAGCCATTTTGCAACCGATATTTTCAATGTGGAACCGTTTTTAAGATCTTCAAGAATCTGGACAGAGCCTTTTCCAAAGGAATCTTTACCTATTAGAAGAGTGCCTTTGTTGTCCCTTAAAGCTCCGGCAAGAATTTCTGACGCAGATGCAGAACCCTCGTTTATTAGAATAATAACGGGATAATTAAGGAATCTTTCGTTTCCCGCAGACTTATACTCCTTCTTTTCCAGACCAGGTCCGAAGTCTTCGATAGTCACAATTTCCTCTTTTCTTAAAAACCATCCTGCAATATCCTGGGCCACTTCAAGATAGCCTCCGGGATTGCCCCTAAGGTCAATAATAAGTTTTTTGGCAGGGGTATTCAATATTTTATTCGCTACGGTTGTGAATTCAGAATCGGCATTCTCTGAAAAATGATAGATTTTAACATATGCAATTTCATCATTTTCCATTAATTCCCATTTTATTGTAGGAACCTTGATAATATCTCTATTTATCTTAAATTCTTTTGTTTCAGTCCATCCTTTGCGGAAAACAGTGAGGATTACCTCTGTCCCTTTCGGGCCGCGGATCAGTTTAACCGCTTCTTCAATTATCATATCCTTTGTGGATGTTCCGTTGATCTGTAAAATTATATCACCAGCTTTTAATCCTGCCAGAAACGCCGGGGTGCCTTCTATGGGAGATATAACCGTAATTTCTCCGTCCCTCACCCCTATTTCCATTCCTACTCCTTGGAATTCTCCGGAAACATCTTCCTTGAATATCTTTGTTTCTTCCGGAGGCATAAATACGGTATAAGGATCGCCTATTGCTTTAACCATTCCGGATATTGCACCAAAAACCATTTTTTGAACATCCATACTGTCCCTGTTAACATATTTTTCCTGCAGTATATTCCAGGTGGTCCAAAACAGGGAAAAATCCACATTAGTGGGCATTCCTTTTTCAAAATTAAAAACTCCTTCAATCGGTACGATTTTTGCCTCTTCTCTGCCCATGTAAAAACCGGCACCAAAGGCGAAAAGAATTAAGGTAATAACTAAAAAAGACTTTACCAGAATATTTTTGTTTGATAGCATATTCATTTTATATCAGATTTTAAACGGATAGTCCATTTATTAAATAACGCTTATTCTTACTCCAACCAACCTTATTAATTTTGGCTTTTCTATGAGAAATTTCAAGAGCAGTTTCTTCGCCACTTTCTCTAATAATTCTGCATTAGAGGAAGCTTCTTTCAGGCTTTTTGCCTTTGTATGGGTTTCAAAATCCGCATAACGGCAGACAACTGTTATTGTTTTTGCAAGATATCCTTCTTTTTTCATTTCTTGGCAGGCATTACTACACAGTTCGGAAAATATCCTGAAAATCAGAGATGAATCCCTAGTGTCTTCCTCAAAAGTATATTCCTTCCCGATTGATTTTATAGTTTCGTCATTGAAAACCGGCGAATCATCAATACCCCTTGCCCTTTCATATATATACTCTCCTACTTTGCCGAACGCATCTTTTAATTCTCCTTTCCTTAGTTTTCTGATGTCTCCGATCGTTTTTATTCCCTTTATCAGAAGCTTTTGGGCTGTTTTCGGACCTATACCGGGTAATTTTTCCACATTAAGCGGGTTTAAAAACTTTCTTACTTCAGTAGGGACAATAATCAGAAGGCCGTTGGGTTTTGCTTTGCTGGCAGCCATTTTGGCAATAACTTTATTTGTACCTATGCCGATTGTAGATGTCAGCTTTTCCTTTTTAAGTATTTCTCCTTTTAATTTCTCGGCCAATACTTTGGCCTTCCTGAAACTCTTCACAAAACTTATGTCAATATAGGCTTCGTCCAGTGAAACTATTTCCCAAACAGGCGAATACTTTTTAATAATATTCATGATTCTGATTGAGGTTTTTTCATATAGCTCCATATTTACCGGCAGAAATATGGCAGTGGGACATTTTCTCCAGGCAATTGAAATCGGTAAAGCCGAATGTATGCCGTATTCTCTTGCCATATAATTGGCTGTGGAAACCACTCCTCGTCCCTTGCCTTCTTTCGGATCTGATCCAACCACAACAGGATTTCCCTTGAATCTCGGGTTTTCTCTTTCTTCAATCTGAGCGAAGAAATAATCCATATCAATAAGCAAAATAATTCTGTCTTTCATAATATATAATTATAGCAAAAATATATGCTGCAAATAAAAAACCTCTGCTTAAAAATAAGAAAGTTCGGTTAATAGCTTTTTTAATAGTGCTCCCGCCGCGACTCGAACGCGGAACCAATAGCTTAAAAGGCTACTGCTCTACCATTGAGCTACAGGAGCAGGTTATATGCCCTAATTTAACATAAATCAGCAAAAAAACAAATACACATAGGAGAGTTTATCAGGGCATAACCACCCTTTATATCCCTTCTTTTCTGAGTTTTTCCAAAAGATCTTTTTGTTCTTTTGTCAGCTTCTTCGGCGTCTTAATTTCCAATTCAACATACATGTGTCCCCTGCCATATCCTGAAAAATGAGGTATTCCTTTTCCGGAAATACGGAAAACCCGGCCGAATTCGGTTCCGGATGGAATATTTAAAAGGATTTTGGACTTTCCAAGAGTTGGTATTTCAATTTCATCGCCCAAAGCGGCTTGAGAAAAAGTTATTTGCGCTTTGGTGTAGATATCATCTCCTTTTCTCTGAAAAGATGGATGTCTCTTTATTATTATATGGATATATAAGTCGCCTGCTTTTCCGGCTTTTCTTCCCGCATCGCCTTTTCCTTCTACTTTCAGCACCTGTTTTGTATCAATCCCGGCAGGAATGAAGACATTTATAGTTTCTTTTTCTTTTATTCTTCCCTGGCCCTTACATACATTACAGGGTTTTTCCGGTTTAAATCCTTCTCCTTTACATTCAGGACATGTTGTTATGCGGGTGAAAGAACCGAATACAGTTCTTTGTATCTGCTGAACTTCTCCTGCACCCCTGCAGGTAAAACATTCTTTAATAGATGTTCCGGGCTCTCCTCCTTTTCCATAACAACGCGAACAAGTTGCGAATTTTTCCAAAACTAAGCTTTTTGTTTGTTTGACTAAAGTATCTTCAAGAGAAATTTCCAGTTCCACTTCTATGTCATTCCCTTGTTTTGTATTCTGACGTGCCTGCCTGCTTCCACCACCGAAAAGATCTCCGAAAATATCTCCCAGGTCGGCAAAATCGAAATTCTCCCCGAACCTGTCTTTTATTGATTCAGAATCAAAACCTCCTCTTCCAAATCCAAAATCAAACCCTTCCGGACCCGCACCCTGTGCCCCGTCAAAAGTTTGCCCAAAACTGTCATACTGGCTCCTTTTCTTCTCATCAGAAAGAATATGATAAGCTTCATTAATTTCCTTAAATTTATTTTCATCTCCTCCTTTATCCGGATGATGTTTATGAGCCAGCTTATAATAGGCTTTCTTTATCTCTTCTTTTGTGGCGTTTTTCTGAACGCCCAAAACCTCATAATAATTTTTTTGCATAATTCAATTAGCTGTTAAACTGGAGTTTCTATTTTGGGGATTCAGGTTTTTCCTTGTATTCTCCTTCTTGTGGTCCTTTTGTGTCTTTATTTTCATTCTCCGGCTGCTGGGGCTGTTGATTATACATTGCCTCACCTATTTTCTGTATGGCTTTTGAAAGTTCTTCTGTTTTCGCTTTTATTTCCGTAGAGTCGTTCGCATCTTTTATTTTACGTAATTCTGCGATTTTGTCTTCAACTACTTTTTTGTCATCCGCAGAAACCTTATCGCCTGCATCACTTAATGCTTTTTCAGCAGTATGAATCAGAGTATCTGCGGTATTCTTTATTTCGGAAGCTTCACGTTTCTTCTGATCCTCCTGGGCGTGTATTTCAGCCTCTTTTGTCATTCTTTCTATTTCTTCCTTAGAAAGACCTGTGGAACCTTCTATTTTTATAGATTGTGAACGATTAGTGGCCCTATCCTTGGCAGTCACGCTTAGAATCCCGTTGGCATCAATATCAAAAGTTAC
>JAUSNC010000010.1 GCA_030645645.1 Candidatus Parcubacteria bacterium | reverse complement strand
CGGTTTTATTTTTGAGAAATCCGGCCTGCGCTGTATCTCTTCAATACTTTTTTGAAGTTCTTCTATCCTTTCACGTACTTTCCTTCCCTCATCTTCTGAACGGGCTCCTTTCAATATATTCTCCGATATTTTTATTTCTTCCAAGTCTTTTTCATATTTCTTTATCATTGGAAATTGCTGGTATATTCTTCCCTTTGCCAATAATTTACCGATCTTTTGCGGGGTCTCGCCACCTTTAAGCGGGCGAAGTCCAAGAACCATCGCCGGCGTGCTTTGCAGATAACTGGGACCTGAAGAATTACGCATTCGGCTAGTTGTTTCATCAGTTTTAAAATACCAATCTATTCCTCTTTCTTCTGCGCCTTTTTGATAAAAATCAACAAATTTATTTCCAAATTTATCCGCTGCCGCCGCAATTTGAGGCCCTTTCCAGAATAGATGGATTGCTTCTTCTATATCTTTCACCGTTTTTTCATCATCAGATTTTTCATCATCAGATCCCGAAATCAATGACTTAAAGAGTAGAGAAAGGTCCATATTTTTAACGTCCTCTGTTTTAGCCTCGGCAAGTGCCTTTTTTATCTGAGTATCCTTGTCACTATTTTTATCTAAAACTAATCCACCCCGATTTTTAAGATTTTCAGGCATACCTTCAGCTATTTTGACTAATGAAGCTGCGAGCGGAATTCTAAGGTCTTTCTTAAATAGTTCTGGATTTAGAGATAGGGCGTTTTTTCCAATTTCAACTAATTTCTCCTTGGAAAAGCGTTTCCAAACATGTTCCATCCACCCTTTTTCTTTAGCAACTACCATGCCAGCTATTTCTGTTTCCTTAGTAGCGCCCGTCTGAGTCATAGAATAAATAAGGTCGTTCGGAGTTTGCGATTTTGACGCCAGCTCTTTGGCCCTATCTATTCTACCTATTGATACCCCCTGCCCCACCTCTCTTAATACTCGGTTGGCTACTCCTCTTTTAAATGGCGTAAACAGTTTTCCTCTTATAGTGTTTGGCGTTTTCGCTATTTGCCATCCTTCAAGCCTTTCTGTTGCCGCGGCACCCCTTTCCGTTGTTGCTATTCTTCTTCCTATATTGGATAAAAGAGGACGAGCTAATACTGCACTTTTAGACACTAGTCCCGTTGAAGTTTTTATTATTACATCTGCCCCTGCCGGTACAAATTTCTTTGCCACATAGAGGACGATAGAAAGATAAACTGCAAGGAAAAGATAGTTATAAATAAAAGGAGGCATGGCTCCTGAAGTAGTAGAAGTATCCGTGTCAACCCATGCTAATAATTGTCCCTCCCCTGTTATACTAAAAAGTTTTAATCCCAGTCCCAGTAGAAAAAAAGTCACCACTCCTAAAAATGACCAACTTATCAAATAGTGAAGCCATTGATCAAAGTACTTTTTTGTATTAGGTAAAATAAAAGCAAAAAAAGCAATTGGCGAAAACATTGCCAAGAGCCAAATGACAATAATCCTAGCCATAAAAAGAACAAAGTAGAGAAAGTAGATTGTACCCATTAAAATATTCAAAAACATCAAAAAGACAGCCTTTAACATAATTCCCCCAAAAAGAGGAGTAGCTAAGTCAACCAAGAATACCCCGGCAATAGCTAATAAGGCATATACATTATAGTAAGGGACGAGAGCAACTACTGTGTAGGCGGTAATAGTGGCAGTAAACCAGGCGGCAATACTCAAACTGCTGTCTTTTAAAAGCATAATGGAAGGTTCAATAAAATTCTCTACTCCCATTGCGGTTTTAATAGTATTAAAAGATATTTGACCAATATCAACTATAATCCCTACAAAAACTAAGCTAAAGTTTACAAGGAGAGCAATAATAACCAATCGTGGCAGGGCTTTTTTCATTTCAAAGGTTTCAAATTTCAAAATTAAAGCCAAAGCAATGACTACAAAAAGAAGAAGAAAGGCAATATTAACCAATCCCAGAATAAAATCATACCCAGCCATTACCAAAGTATTACTAAGAGTTACTTGCAGACTTATCGCCCATTGTAAAAGGGTGCCGGCAGCTAACACAAAGGCTTGGGAAAACAGAAGGTACATTAAAAAAGGATAAATGAACTTGGTAAGAATAGCATCAACGAAGTCCAGGGCATCAAGTTGTATATTAGCTAAATCAAGCAGACCAATATCTCCCACTCCCCAAATAGCCTGAGCCGATTTTAATGAGACAAAAAAGAGGCCGGAGATGAGAAAACAGGTAAAAATAGCAGCTTTTGTTTTTTGATTAAAAATAGTTGTTTTTTGATTCATCAGGATTAACGACTTATTTTTATTGAAGTAATTCTGTCATTCCAGCCAATTCTATCAAGATTATTAAGTTTGGCACTATCGCTAGTTAGCTTGTAACCGATCCCGCCATTGTCATATTGTTCTGTGTCATAAATAGTAACAGTATATCCCGGCAATATTTTAATAGATGATGCCACATTACTCCAAGTATTAAAACCACCCCCCAAAAATTTTTTTTCTCTTAAATCTGGGATATCCCCGTCTATAATCAGGGAAGATCCGCCAAAATTAGTGTCAAGATAAAGTATTGCGCCTACACCAGCTAAGTTTTTCAAGACCTTCACTGAAGAGGCCTTATCATTCCAACTTGTGTCAGGCGTACCATCCAAATTATAAACTGGCCTTACAGCGTCATTGGTTAAATCTGGATCGGCTTCGGTTACAACTCGGTATTCGCCCTCAAAATCTTTTTTATAATAGATAATGCCAAAAGCTCCCTGGCTAATATCAATTGCCGAAGTTTTCCATCCCAATGCCGTAATATCTCCTTCTTGAGAATTGAAAATATGAGAAGCGCCCGCAGGGCCCACAGAGGGATTATAAATATCATTATAAAGAGTGACATATATTGACGGATCTGAAGGTTGTGATCTTTTCAAGATTTTGACACAACCTATAGGCCCCAAATAAAAACTTTCTAAATCTTTCGTCGGTGCGGCAATAACCGTTATAGGCTTACCAATGCAGGAACTGTTTGTATACAACTCCACTTGACAATACCCATCCATATCAATAGATTTTGGATCAAAAAAGTTTTTAGTGAAATTTGGTTCCTCATCTGGCAAAATTATTCTTTCCTGGCCGCGAAAACCTTCATTCTGGAATAAAGTCGCACTTATGCAACTTTTAAGAATATCTGGTGATGACAACGGGCCGATTCCAGTTATACTGCCACTTTTAGCCCCGAAGATAGGCATAGAGAGTGTTGTTAATTGAGGGTTGATGGTATTAAGAATAAGAAATGAACTTAAGAGTAAGACGAGGCCTAATACGGCAGAATTTATTCTTTCTTTTGCCTCTTTAATTCGTCCTGTATTCCCTGCCGAAGTCAGATATAAAAATCCTGCCCAAATTAAAGCAAAAAATGCCGCTAATCCGCCGATGGCTATACTCCACTCATATAAATATTGGATAAATACCGTTAATGTTATGTCGTCAGTTATTGGTATCCCAGACGGAGAAGAAGGCCACTTAGTTTCCAATGCAAAAACAAAAGATGTTAATTTAAAAGCCCCTAAATATGTTAATAAACCTATAATAAAAATATTTTTTCTCATATTTCTAAATATCCGTAATTTATTATAACATTTCCATTTTAATAAAGAAAACTATCTCTTTAATTGAGCTGAACCAAGGATAATATTTACTTCTTGGCTTAGTTGTGACCAGTCTTTTTCTAAGGCAAGCACCGCTATTAAGTAGGCTGTTTTTTTATTATCTATTGATTCGAGGAAGATAATCTTTTCTTTAGAATGAAGAGAAAGTGTTTTTTCGCCAGTGTCGTAAATGGCTTCAAAAGTCATTATATTTTCATTTTCCTCTGTTTTTACAAGTTCCATAATCCATTTTTGCTGAACCAGCGTTTTTTTCATTTCTTCAACTATTTGCTCAAAAGTTGTTGAATTATCCATAACCATTTTACTAACCATAAGCTGGATAAATTTTCCATTTTCAATATTTTGGACAGAAAGCAAATATTCAAATTCATAAATCCATTCTATTCCTTTCGGGGTAGGATCTAAAACCTCATTAATTATAGTCCAATCGGAAGGATATTTTAAGATCAGATTTTTATCGTTGCTGACAAAATCTTGATAAGAATCATTTTTCACCGTTTCTTTTTGCAGATTCTCCATTTGAGATTGAATTTGGGAAAATTCTTCTTTAGGGAGTAGAGAGAGAAAGTCTTTTCCAAAAATTATCGGTAATATTAAGAGAAATGCCATTATTAATATAATCAATATAGGTCTTGACATAAGGATTACTATTTGTTATAGTTATTAAGAGAGTAAGTGATATAAATGAATAAGAAAATAATAGCAGCTTTAGGAATTGTCGGCATAATAGCAATGGTAGCAGTAGGATATATGTTGTTATCTGAGCCACCCCCGGACGAATCTATTTCTCCCTCTATTTCCATCAATGAACCAGTAATAATCAATGAACCAGTAAAAGAGGAAGAATCTGATCCGAATGACAGTAGACAAGATGAGGGAATGCTCAAAATAACAGCGAATGATCTTTTACAAAAAATAATCAATGATCCAAATTTTATGGAAAAGTACAATGGACAGGTTATTCAGATAACCGGCACATTTAAAACAGGCGAGATTGGAATAGGGGAGGATAATGGAGTAGTCTTTATTGTGGGCATCGGTCCTGAATACCAATATAAACTTGTAAGATGTGAATTCAGGGACATGATGCTTAATAAAGATGTAGAAACTATACGGCTCAAAGGAATAGGGACAGAAATTACTGTGCAGACTGAATACAATGAATACGACTACAACTACTTCCATTACTTCCATAATTGTACCTTAATACCTCCAAAATAGGGACTAACAACCCCTTTTTTTTTGCTTCAAAAATTAATTATCCACCATTTTATTGTAACTCCGAACATTATAAGTATCCAGTTTATTATAAACCAGGCAAAAATTAGGATGGCATAGCCTATTATTGCCGCTCTCAGTGTTGCCCTTGCTCTTGATATGAGGTCTGTCATACCAAAAGAAAGATAATACATTGCGCCTATCGCGGCGACTAATAAAACTATAATTATTGGAACTAAACGCCACAGTAGAAAGTCCAGAATTATTTTTAATAACAAGAATAAGTGCTTTATCTCACAAGGCTCATCTTCAAACCATGCAGTAGAGGGGTCATCGTAATCTCTCCCACAGGGGATGAGACCTCCCGGTGGTAATTTACGTTCTACAAGATTAAAACGCCAAAGACTGGGATTTCCAATTTCCGTACAAGCGTCGTCTAAACAAGCTTGGACTTGCCATTGATACCCACCTAAGCAGTCCAAAATAATTCTATCAGAGATAGTAGAGACAGTTTTTGTAGGAATTACCTCTTTACCCACCAAAGGAGAACATTTAGCTGTGTTCTTTTCACTATCAGCCATAGAGAGGTAAGTTATTTTGTATTGATAAGCTTTTTCTCCAGAAACTTTGTCCCAAGAAATAAGGTGCTGATAAGTAGGTAGTTCTCCGCCGTCTTCAGGATTAGGGTTAAGTGGAGCAGAAAGCTTGAAAGTTGTGAATTTACGAATTTCACTCCATTTACCGCAATCTTTCCCTTCTTGATGAGAGCAGGTTTTTACCTGCCATGAATAATCATTTTCCTGGCGAATATTAAATTCGGGATAGTTCAAATCTAATTCCGATCCATTAGCATATTTTTCTATATTTAGAGCATTTCCCCAAACTTTCACAATATAGGATTCTGCTCCGCCAACATCTCCCCAGTTAAGTTTTATTGGTATTAAAACCCCAACCGCTCCATTAATAGGAGATTCAAGCGATGTAGTCGCGCCGGTAGTTTTAAAATACCAAGGGCCAATCCAATAATCTTCGCACTGTTTCCCTAAGTAGTCCTTACAAGGTTTAATTTTCCAATTATATAAGGTATCCAAAGATAATTGAGGAAAATCAATTTGTAGTTGGGATACGGCAACAAAATTACTAATATTTCCCGGATTAATTTGGTAAATAAAGGAGTTTGTGCCCGGCTTATCTTCCCACTCTAATGTGACGGGAAGTCCCACCGGTTGTTTGCCTTCAGGATCGTTAAAAGGATATATGAGCAGGAATTCTAATAGTGATTGAGGCGAGGTATCAAATGCCCATTTTTGGCTAAATTCACTACAATTAAATCCTTTTTCCAATAAACAAGTTGCTACTTCCCATACATACCTAGTTGAATTAGTAAAAAATCCGATGTTATCTATAAATTCAGAATATAATTTTTCCTGACTTGGAAAGGGAGGCAGTCTTTTTTCTAATGTTATTACTTTTGATCTGCATCCTTCGTCCGCAGTGCCTAACCAAGGGTGACATATGGTTTCTCCGTCTTTTATTAAATAGATATTTAAAAGATAAGATTTAGCGTCAGGTACGTCACACCAGTCTAAAATTGGGTCACTTCTGTTTTCAGACAAAATTCCCTCTGCGAAATTCGGGCCTGATTGGTCGGGGTCAAGAGGATAAACCAGTTCCGGCGGCATTGTAGTCTTAAAATTCCATGTGCTTGCCACCAGGCCGCAGTCTGTGCCGTCGGCCGTACAGCATGCCTGGGCCTGCCAGGTATTTTGCGTATTTGACTGGAACGAACATGCTTCAAAAGTTGCAGAAGGCAAAGAAGCTACTTTTTCGGTATTGGTGTTTATTATTTTAACAAGATAAGACAAAGGGCCGTATTCTTTTCCCCATATAGAAACATTATCCCAGGTTACTGTGTCGCCGGTTTCATCAATGGGCAGAGAAACACCGGTTTTCTTATCTGAAGGAGTAGGATTAGTCGGAGCTTCTTCAATACAAGACCCGGTGCATCCAAAAGAAGGCGAGGTTTTTGACCAGTCTGCGCTTCCTTTGCAAGAAGCCCACGCAGGAGCAGTGGCATTGATAGGATAAGGAGGGCCGGTAGGAGAGTATTCTACAGGGTCGCATTGAGTTGGTTCACAATCCCAATGATAAGTCAGGCAACCATCGGCATCCACTCCATTTTCTATGGGGCCGGTACATTCCGTATTGCAATATTGGCTGGCGTCTTTCGAAATAATATTCCCTCCGCAGCTGTTGTCCTGACACATATATTCTGACCATCTGTCCGTCCAGTTGTCGCTTGGGTCAGCTGGCGGAGCCGGACATACTGGTTCGTCCGGAGGAGGAGCCGGTTCTTCTACGACTTCCCACTCACAGCAGGTAGGACCAGAACCACCAGGACAGGAAACCTGGACTGATCCTGCAGGGCAGGAGCCGCTGGTTACAAAAGCAGCTAGGGTAATATCGGTAAAGCCCAGTATAGAAAGCAAAGCCAGGCCAAAAATTAAAAGAAATAATTTTACTTTCATTAATTAAATTGTACCCCGATTAGAAAAAATTTTCTAACAAGGCGGGTAATTTTTAGTTAATTTTTTCCAATCTTCCATCTTCAGAGTTTCCGCCCTTTGTTCAGGGCTAATATTATTTTTCAAAAGCCATTCCTTTATTACTCCCCTATCAACGGTTAATCCTTTTGATAAATTATTTATCAATTGTTTTCTTGGCTGGGAGAATCCCGCCTTTATTATTTTAAAAAAATTATCAGAGAAATCAGCATCGGGAAAAGATTCAAAAGGAATGATTTTAATTATTGCTCCGTCAACTTTCGGCCGGGGCCAGAAAGAGCCTTTTGAAACATAGGAGATTATTTCCGGCTTTGCGTAAAATTGGACCGAAGCCGACAAAAGCGTCATATCAGGCGCTTTAGTACAAATTCGCTGGGCGACCTCCTTCTGAATAATAAATACCATTAAGGACGGCTGAATCTCCGTTTCTAAAAACTTCCTTATAATGGGATTTGAAACGTAATAAGGGAGATTGCCGAATAATTTATACTTTTTGTGTTTCAGTTTAAAGTCAAAAGGATTAATATTAGTAGCATCTAAGGAAACAACTTCAGCATTTTTTAATCCGCCGACAGTTTCTTTCAGAATTTCAACCATCTGCCGGTCTTTTTCAACGGCCACTACCCTTTTCGCTTTTTTGGCCAATTCCCGGGTCAATGTGCCGATGCCTGGCCCTATTTCCAGAACTTCGTCCTTTGAACTGATTCCTCCGGCCTCAATTATTTTCATTAAAATTCCTTTATTAATCAAAAAGTTCTGGCCAAAGGATTTTTTCGGCCAGCCTCCGTGTTTTTCCAGCAGGTTCCTGATATTTTTTAGGGAAGTTAATTCCATATTCCCAATTTTAGCACAGTTTAAACTTCTCCGAGCCTGTGGAGAATGCCCTTGACTGGGGTATTGCGAAGGGATAAAATTACACATATATGGATATTGACTTAAGAAGCCCCCTGACTAGGGGTTTTCAGCGATTAAAGATGTTTTTAAAGGGATCTTGGAAGGACCCCTTCCTTTATTTGGGAAGTATTGCGGCAATTTTACTCACGGTGAGCACTTTGTCTTTTGCATTTGGAAATGCCGGATTTCCGGGAAACGGGGCTTTCGCTGCTTTGTCAGTAAAAGAATTTTACTCTCCCTCCTCATTTTTAATCCCAAAACAGGCGGTAAAGGAATCACCTGATTTGTTTTTAATCCAAAAGAACAGCTTGGCGGCGGTATCTCCTGCAATAACAATTAACTCCCAGGTCTTGGGAGCCATTGCAGTCGGAGCTGAATTAGACGAGACTCAAAAGGAAATTATTGAATATGCGGTGGAACCCGGAGATAATTTATGGACAATAGCTTCAAAATTCAATATTTCTTTAAATACGATTCTTTGGGCAAACGAGATTAATCAAAACGCGGCCATTCAGGTAGGGCAAAAGCTGGTTATTCCCCCTGTTTCAGGCGTGATTTACCATGTTCAAAAGAATGACACTATTTCTGCCGTGGCTCAAACGTATAAAGGTAATATTAACGAAATAATAGCTTTTAACGATCTTTCAGCAGGCGGAGCTATTTTTATCGGAGATATTTTGATCATTCCTAACGGAACAATGCCTTCAAAAGCGATTCCTCAGTCATATATTCCTTTAGCTTCAAGTTATTTTATGTGTCCACTAGGCAGTAGCTGCCGGCTGACTCAGAGACTTCATTGGTATAATGCGGTTGACTTCAGCAACGGTAATTGCGGATCTCCTATATATGCGTCTGCTGCAGGAAATGTTTTAAAGGTAGCTTTGACTAATTCCCGCTCAAAATGGGCTAACGGCGGAAGCGGAAATTATATCACCATACTGCATCCCAATGGAGTAGTTACCTATTACGGGCATTTACAAACAACCTATGTAAACGTAGGAGATTATGTTTCCCAGGGTCGGGTTATAGCTTCAATGGGAGGAGAACCCGGTATGATTGGAGCGGGAAACTCCACAGGATGCCATGTTCACTTCGGAGTAAGAGGGGCTGCAAATCCTTTCGCAAGATAGAATTATTTTTAGATATCAATAAAAAACCCCGCATAGCGGGACTTTTTATTTACAAGGTTTCTATTTCTTTTGGCATTTTAAACAGAGTCTGGCAGCCGGATAAGCTTCCAACCGTTTTTCCTCAATTTTCCCTTTGCACTTTTCACAGATGCCGTATTTTCCCTTTTTAAGTTCTTCCAGCGCTGTATTAACATCTCTTAGTTTCAATTCAAGGCTGTGTTCTAAGGGCAGTCTTGTGGCATATTCCTGGACTTCGTCCATGGCCTCTTCCATAGCAGAATCTCCAGATCCGCCGCTGCTGTGCTTCGGGAAGCGAGTATCCCAATCCCCTTTCAGTTTCGGGTCCTCCGTAGCGAAGCTTTTCAACTGCTCTCTTAAGGATTCTTTTTCCTCTTCCAGTATTTCTTTTTGCTGTTCTAAGAATTTTTTAGTCAACATGTTTATGAATTTAATATAGTCTTTATTTTATACTATCTCAAATATATCAAAAAATAAAGGGAATATGCGATTGTAAAAAAAAAGAGAGTGCAGAAGCTCCTTAAAAATATTGAGTATGGATACTAAATGTATCCGATTAAGCTTGCACTCTTTAACTAACTATATGCCTTGGCCAAACTTTAGAAGAATTATCAGGAAGACTAGCCTAAGGACTTCTTTAATGAACAATCATAGACTGGATATTTATATTTTCTCATATCAAGAAATACAGTCAAGTCAAAAAAGAAGCGAGTTATTAACATCTTTTAAACACCTGTTTTAAGAGCTAAGGATTTATTACAAAATACCAATATAGGAAAGTGGAAATGAAAAATATTATTCCGATTCCAAATACAAACAGAAGAAAACGGACAATAGGCTTATTTAAAGGAAGAGTGATTTTCGGGATATTAATTTTTAGAACAGCAATCTTCGGTAAAAATGTATTTTGTTTGTTTCCCTGCTTACCAGTCTCGGCTTTCAGTCTTTCAATTGCTTCCTTTTCTTTAGTTTCAAGGGATTTTTCCTCCTTTACTTCGGGAATTGGCGCAGTTTGAGGCTGGATTTCTATAAGATCTTCGTCAGTTTCCGCAACAGTATCATCGATTTGAACCGGGCCGGGTTTGGTTTTAACTTCTTCAGGGCTTTTGATGGGTTGTTCCGTTTTGATTTCAGGTTCAACAGCAGGAACTTCGGGTTCTAAAAGTTCTTTTACCTCTTCATTTAATATAGGAATAGGAGGCGGAGTTTGTCTTTTGGGGAATTCCGGCTTAATTGCTGATTCATCCGGATTAAATTCCTCCTGTTTTTGCAAAAGGGCTTCTATTCTTTTTCTTGCTTCCTCTTCGCCGGCTGCTTTCTGGCGCATTTTTTCCTCCTCGCTTTTCAAGTCAGCTTCGTCTGATTGGGGCGGGACTGGCGTAGCGTCTTCAGGGCTTTTGACAGGCTGTTCCTTATTTTCTTCAGGCGCTTCTTTTTTTATTTCAACCGGTTTTTTCTTTTCAATTTCCTCTTCAGGGTTTATTCTACTGACCCTTTCTCTTTGTTTAGCCGCTTCTTTTTCACGGAGAACCGCAATGTCTTTTGACATTGTCTTTATGTCCTCTCTTTTCAAAAAATCAAGTTTTTTATCGTTTTTCTGATCTGGCACGGAAGTATGTTTATTTTTATTACCTCTTATCCGTGGCTTCTTTTATGGATAAATTTATTCTTCCCAATTCATCCACTTCAATCACTTTGACGGTCACTGTATCTCCCAGTTTGACTATATCTTCAACTTTTTCTACGTGGTAATTAGCCATTTGTGAAATATGCACCATTCCTTCTTGTCCGGGTAGAATTTCAACAAAAGCGCCGAAAGCCATAATTCTTTTTACTTTCCCTTCGAAAATTTCTCCCACCTTAACTTCTCTTGTTATGCTTTCAATCCAGGAAACGGCTTTCTTTGCATTCTCCTCTTTTTCCGCAGTAACAAATATGATGCCTGTAGGCTGAATGTCTATTGCCACTTGGCACTTGTCAATAATTTCATTGATTATTTTCCCTCCGGGGCCCACTACTTCCCTTATTTTTTCAGGATTAATCTTAATAGTAAGAATTCTCGGAGCATAAGCTGAAAGCTGTGGTCTTGGCTTATCAATCACTTTGGCCATTTTTTCCAATATGTGAAGCCGGACTTTTTTAGCGGCAACTAAGGCTTCGTTGAATATCTCCTCCGTTATTCCGTCTATTTTAACATCCATTTGAACGGCGGTTATTCCGTTTTTCGTTCCCGCCACCTTAAAGTCCATATCTCCATGATGGTCTTCCGGCCCCTGGATGTCGGTTAAGAGTTTGTAATTTCCCTGGCCGTCTTGCATTAAGCCGATAGAAATTCCGGTAGCAGGGGCTTTGATCGGTACGCCTGCGTCCATAAGGGCAAGAGAAGAACTGGTAATAGAAGCCATTGAAGTTGAGCCGTTGGAAGAAAGAACTTCCGAAACAATTCTGACTGTGTAAGGAAATTCTTCAAATGTAGGAATTAAAGAAAGCAATGCTTTTTCAGCCAGCATGCCATGGCCTATTTCTCTTCGTCCGGGGCCTCTCATTGGCTTTATTTCCCCTGAAGAATAAGGCGGAAAGTTGTAGTGGTGGAAAAAACGTTTCTTTCCTACAAACTCCATGCCTTCAAGTAGTCTTTGGTCGCCGGGCGCTCCCAATGTAAGCAGGGAAAGAACATTAGTTTCTCCTCTTTCAAACAATCCTGAACCATGGGTTCTGGGAATTAAACCCGTCTCAAAATTAATCTCCCTTAATTCGTCCAGTTTTCTGCCGTCAACCCTCTTCCCTTCATTAATTGCTTTTTCATGGACAATTCTATCTATCTCTTTTTCTAAATAGTCCTTGGTGTATTTACTTTTAGAGGTGCCGGGATAAAGGCCTTCTATATATTCGGCTGCTTCATCTTTTAAAGCATAAACGTTTTCCATTCTGTCTTTCTTTTTATCTCCCTTAAACAGGGCGTCTTCCAGTCTTGTTCCTAAAAATTCCTTTATTTCTTTTTCCAGTTCTGGATCTGCGGGGGTTTCTCCGATTTCTCCCTTTCCTTTTCCTAATTTTTCCGCGATTTTAATTTGAAAGTCCAAAATCTGTTCAAGATAGGGTTTGGCGAATTTCAAGGCATCGGAAAATACTTTTTCATCCAGTTCCTGTGATTCAGCTTCAATCATATTTATCAGAAACTTTCCGTTGCGCCTGATTGCGGTAAATACGAAATCTAAAGAATTTTTAAGCCTTTGTTCGTAAGTCGGGTTTAGAATAAAGTCGCCGCCATTTTTACCTATGCGTACAACGGCTACAGGGCCGGACCAAGGTATATCTGATATTGCCAAAGACTGGGAAGCGGCAATAAGACCTACTAAATCAGGGTCATTGGCTTCATCCCATGAAAGACAAGTGGCAACAACCTGGACTTCCCTTTGAAAGCTTTTTGGGAATAAAGGCCTGATTGTTCTGTCTATCACCCTTGCGGTTATTATTGCTTCATCCGAAGGCCTCCCCTCTCTTCTCATATAACGGGATCCCAATATTTTTCCTGCGGCATAAAATCTTTCTTCATATTCAACAGTCAAAGGGAAAAAATCTTTTCCCGATATGGCTTTTTTGGCCATCACTGCTGTTCCCAAAACAACTGTATCCCCGTAGCGTACCAAAACAGAACCATTAGCCTGTTCGGCCAGATCCCTAGTTTCAATTATTAAATCCCGATCTCCTAGCTTTAAAGTAAATTTTTCAGTTTCCATTTATTTTTTAAGTAAGTATTTTTCGGATTTTTCGTCCAGGTCAATAAATTCGTCCGCAGAGGCCCGTAATTTGGAAGAACAGGACCTTCCGAAGGCTATAACCTCAACTCTCCTCCCAAGGCTTCTTAAATGCTCTACAAGAGGTATAAAGTCCCCGTCTCCGCTTACCAGCACGGCTGTATCAATGATATTGGCCGTTCTGATTGCGTCAATTACGATTCCAACATCCCAGTCAGCCTTTTTCATTCCTCCGTAAAATTCCTGAAGATCCCTTACTCTTGTTTCAAGGCCAAGATTAGCAAGGGCGTCAAAGAAAGGTTTTTCTTCCCCTGTTTTTGTTTTGACGACATAGGCGAAGGCTCTTATCAGTTTTCTTCCGCCTACCCCTGTTTTTAGGATTTCTCCAAAATTAACTTTGGCCTGGAAAAGATTTTTAGCCGAGTAATAGAGGTTCTGGACATCGATGAATACGCCCACTCTTTGTTCTTTATGTTTTAATATCAAAGATTTTAATTAAAAGTTATTTTTTCCTTTTTATGGCTTTTTTCGGGCCTTTCTTTTGTACGGCCGATTTTTTCAATCCAATTTTTTTTATAATACTGTTGTATCTTCTCGGATTTTCAATTTCAAGATAAACCAACAGGCTCCTTCTCTTTGTGACCATTTTCAAAAGCCCCCGTTTTGAATGGAAGTCTTTCGGGTGGTCCTTCAGATGGGAAAGCAGTCTTTTTATTTCCTCAGACAAGAGAGCAACTTGAACTTCGGCAGATCCTGAATCCGTTTCGTGCTGTTTGAATTTAGCTATTATTGATGTTTTTTCTTCTGGTTTTAACATATATATTTATATTTTAACTCTTTAAATATTTTTAATCAAATACTGTTTCATAAGAAACAATATTTTAAAACAGCCGTCAGGCCGTTTTGCATTATTCAGTTATATATTTATATAACAAATTAAACAGGAAAAGTCAAAAAAAAAGACCCTTTTTTAAGAGTCTAAATTAAATATTGAGTACCTCCCGCCAGTTTTCCCAAGTCAATCGCTTTTTATTGGTTACATTCCGATTATAAGAACAATCGAAGATTATGTGTTCCCATTCAGGTATGCTTGATCCTTTTATTTCCGGCCTGTCATCAATAAGGAAATTACCCCTAATAAGAGTTTTGTCTCTCGAAAGGATTATTCGTTTTGTG
>JAUSNC010000008.1 GCA_030645645.1 Candidatus Parcubacteria bacterium | reverse complement strand
GTTTAATTCGGAAAGGTTGGAAAAAATCTGTCTATTTGTAATTACCTGGGGTATTTATTTGATTTTATTTGTCCCGCTCGTGGTTTTAAAATCTTCTTTTTTCCCCTTTGTTGCGCCAAAGACTATTTTTTTCAACATGGCAGTTGAGATACTTTTATTTTTTTATCTTCTGCTTGCAATCTATATTCCCCGTTATCGCCCGAAGATAAATATTTTTACAATATCTTTGGCGGCATTTTTGGGCGTTTTAGTTCTAACTTCTTTGACCGGTATTAATTTTTTCCGGTCTTTCTGGTCAACATATGAAAGAATGACCGGGCTCTTCACTTTTTTTCATCTGTTTGCCTTCTATATAATATTAACCAGTGTTTTTAAAAAAAGAGAAGATTGGGAAAAGATTCTGGCAGCTTCTGTGATTGTCGGAATCGGCCTCTCGCTTTATATACTGACGAGCGACCAAGCTTCCAGCAGAGGAGGGGGAACTATAGGCAATACGTCTTTTATGGCTGCCTACCTGCTTTTTGACATATTTTTTGCTTTTATTCTTCTTTTAACTAAAAAGGATATTATATGGAGGGTTTTCTCGGCCATTGCATTGCTTCTTATGCTTCCGGTATTGTTTACCTCATCCGCCCAAGGCGCAATTTATTCCTTCTTTGTGGGTTTAATTATAATAGGACTTGGCTATCTCATATTTTCCAAAAATAAGATTCTGAAGAAAGCGGCTTTAGGGATAATTATCGGAGCCGTAATATTAGGTGCTGCAATTGTCATAATTAAGCCGCCGTTTGCAAAAAATATCTCTGACGATTTATATTCCAAAATGGAGCCTAGATTTGTCGTTTGGCAGATTGGGTTTAAGGCTTGGCAGGAAAAACCTCTGCTTGGATGGGGTCCTGAAAACTACAATGTAGCTTTTAATAAGTATTTCAATCCTTGTCTTTTCCTTTCAAAATGCGGAGGAGAGATCTGGTTTGACAGGTCACATAATATAATTTTGGATACGGCTATTGCTTCTGGTCTCGCAGGGTTGACGGCATATTTTTCAATTTTTGCGGTCTTCTTCTGGGGATTATTGCGCCTTGCCAAAAAAACTGCAGAGCCGGAAAACCTTTTGTTGATTTTGGGCATAGGAGCCGCTCTTGTATCTTATTTTATTCAGGATCTTCTGGTTTTTGACATGATAAATACTTATTTGGTTTTCTTTTTGAGTTTGGCTCTGGTAAATTTTTTAATTATGCACCCTGCACAAGTCGGAGTTTCTACGGCGGAGGAAGAAGGGGATTATCCGCCGAAAAATGAAGAGAGCGGAAAGTCTTTCAATCCTGTATTAGCCGGGACAATGGCAATATTGATTGGAATTGTTTTCTTATTCGGTAATGTTTTACCGTTGAGAAGCGGCTTGGCAATCGTTTCAATGATTCAGCCGAGCAATACCATAGACCAAGCTATTTCTAATTTTAAGACGGCCCTGGATTCTCCAATGGAGAAGTATGAAGCCAGAGAGCATTTTGCCAGAAACGTTTCGCAGGCGGTTTTCAGCATTGATCCCAATTCAATAGATAAGGAATCATTCCAAAATGCCTTAAATTTAGCTGAAGGGGAAATGGAAAAAAGCATTAAGGAGAATCCGCTTGATTTCAGGCCGTATTTATTCCTGGGGAAGATTTATGGGTCAGATTATTATTTCAGCCAGGACGCTAACAAGCTGCTGTCTGCCGAAACGATTTTAACCGACGGTATTAAATTAAGTCCGGCAAACCAGCAAGGCTACTGGTATCTGGGAGAAATCAAATTGGCTCAGTCCAAAGACAATGAAGCAATTGATCTGTTTCAAAAGGCAATTGATCTTGAGCCGAAATATCCTCGTTCATATTGGTTCTTGGCAATGGCTTACAGGGCCACTGGCGATAGTGTTGCAACTCTGCAGAAAATAAAGGAAGCTGAAGTTGCAGGTTATGACTGGCAGTCAAATATTGACGACATAACAAAAGTAATCAGTATTTATTATTCCTTAGGAGACGATTCTTCCCTTATTCCTCTAATAGAAAAAGCCTTGACTCTTCAACCGCAATCCAGTCAGCTTTGGGCTATGCTTGCCTCAAGCTACGCAAATCTTAACGAGTATGATAAGGCAAGAGAAGCCGCCAAGAGAGCGGGGGAGATTGATCCGAATCTCTCAGATGCAATAGACCAGTTTATAAAGACCTTACCCCCAGAATAAAAGATAAAAATTCGCATGGTAAAAAAAATATTTCCCATTCTTATCCTAGTTTTTGTTTTTCTGCCCTTTTTTAACGTTCACGCCGAAAATACGCTGGGCCAGAGCGTAAATTTTTATGTTGAGTCTTCTTACGATTTAACTAAACGGAGCAATTTAAGCGCCACTTTGGTGAAAATTTCTCCCCAGCTTTATTTTTATATTGATGATATCTGGTGGTCTGGTTTAAGCGAGCAATCTAAAACCGAAACAAAAGATGTGTTTGATTCGCTTGCCGAAGAATTTGAGAATAAGATTTATCCGAGCTTGACTCAGACTTTCGGGGCAGAATGGAATCCCGGCATAGATAACGACAGAAGAATTACGATATTGTTCCATTCTATGTTGCCCCAGGCCGGAGGTTATTTCAGTAATGGAAATGAATATCCTAAGATTCAATTTCCCCAGTCAAACGAACGAGAAATGTTTTATCTAAACAGCAGTTTTATTGATTCTCCCTTAATAAAGGGATTTCTTGCTCATGAATTCATCCATCTTATTACTTTCAACCAAAAAGATAAAAAAGGGGTTGAGGAGGAAGTCTGGCTGAATGAAGCAAGGGCGGAATATGTTTCTACTTTTCTCGGTTACGACAGCCAATATGAAGAAAGCAATCTTCAAAGAAGGGTTCTGGATTTTACCGACAGGCCGTTTGATTCCTTAACCGAATGGAAAGGTACGGCCTATGACTACGGAGTTTTAAATCTTTTTTTCCAATATCTGGTTGATCATTACGGATCTAAAATTTTAGTGGATTCGCTTCATTTAAAAACATCGGGGATTAAATCCATAAATGACGCGCTGATTATGAATAGTTTTAAGGAAAATTTTTCTCAGATATTCAACGATTGGGCGATTACCGTTTTAATAAATGACTGTAATGTCAGTCAGAAATACTGTTATTTCAATCCTAATTTGAAGAATCTCAGGATTACGCCCATGATAAATTACCTTCCTTTTATAGGAGAAAGCACTTTATCGGTAACGAATACCACAAAAGATTGGGCCGGAAATTGGCACAAATTCATAGGAGGCAATGGGACATTAAGATTGGAATTTTCCGTCGGAAACCTGGCTAATTTCAAAGTTCCGTATTTGATTCAAGACAGCGGAGGAAATTATACCATAGGTTTTCTTGTATTTAATAAAGACGGCATAGCGACAACTTCGGTTTCCGATTTTGGAGGGGAAAATACGTCATTAACGATAATTCCAATCGCTCAGACTAAAATCAGCGGCTTTTTCAGCAACGAAGTTGAACCTTCTTACGCTTTTTTCTGGTCGGCTTCAACCGCTGGGAAAACAATTCCTATCCCGGTCCCTGATGAAAAGCCTATTGGAGATTTGACAGTCGAGGCGCTTCTTGAAAAAATCGCCCAATTAACTAAAATGGTTGCCGATTTACAAAATCAACTGAATGCATTAAATACATCCAAAGATTCGTGTTTGTCCCTGAATGCGGATCTTTTCTACGGCTTATCCGACAATAATAGTGTTAAGTGCCTCCAGGAATTTCTGAAATCCCAAGGTTCCGCAATTTATCCTGAAGGATTTATCACCGGCAATTTCTTCAGTTTGACTGAATTGGCAGTCATCCGTTTCCAGGAAAAATATGCGAGCGAAATTTTATCTCCTTTAGGCATGACTGAAGGAACCGGATATGTGGGAATAAGAACAAGGAATAAGATCAATCAGCTGTTGACAAAATAAAAATATATTGCTACTATCGTCTTAATGAGTATGTTTTAGAGAAATCTAAAAATTCAATACAAAGTCGGCGAAAGACCTCCCTCGAGCGAGGCCTTTTGCTTTTTTACTGATGACTTTTTGAAAAAGATATGATAAAATAACAGAATATAATCAGTTGAAAATTAATAATAACTAATAACAGATATTTTCTATATGCCAAAACTTCGCGTATTTTCCACAGAGAGCTGTCATTATTGCCACGCCTTAAAAGAATTCCTGAAAGAGAATAATATTGATTTTGAAGACATAGATGTTTCAATAGACAAAAACGCTTTAAGTGAAATGGTGGAAAAATCAGGCCAGATGGGAGTTCCTGTTGTGGAAATAAACGGAAATTTCATAGTGGGTTTTGACAGAGAAAAGATAAAAAACCTTCTTAATATTAAATAATAAATTCTATGGTTAAAATAGCCATTAATGGCTTTGGCAGGATCGGCCGGCAAACATTCAAAATAATCCTTGAAAAACACCATGATTTAGAAGTGGTGGCTATAAACGATTTAACTGAGCCCGAAACCTTGGCCCATCTTTTAAAATATGATTCTACATATGGAATATACGAAGCTACAATTACGGCCGAAGAAGATTCTCTGATAATTAATAAAAAGAAATATAAGATTTCAGCCGAAGCTGATCCGTCAAAATTACCATGGAAAGAATTGGGAGTTGATATTGTTTTGGAATGTACAGGCAAATTTACCGATAAAGAAGGCGCTTCAAAACATATTAAAGCCGGAGCAAAAAAAGTGATTATTTCGGCTCCCGCAAAATCAGAAGAAATTCCCTCGTTTATTCTGGGGGTTAACGCCGATAAATATAATTCTGCAAAGGACAATATTGTTGATATGGGTTCCTGTACCGCTAATTGCCTGGCGCCGGTTGCTAAAGTTTTGCAAGACAATTTTAAAATCAAATACGGTTTTATGACTACAACTCACAGTTATACCAACGACCAGAAAATCCTTGATTTGCCCCATAAGGACTTAAGGCGGGCAAGAGCGGCTGCTTTAAATATAATCCCGACAACTACCGGCGCCGCAAAAACAATCGGTAAAATTATCCCGGAACTGAAAGGAAAGATGAACGGCATAGCCTTGCGCGTTCCGACATCCGCTGTTTCCGTTTTGGATCTTATTTGCGAAGTTGAAAAAGAAACGACGGCCGATGAAGTAAACTCCGTTTTCAGGAAGGAATCCCAGAAAGAAAATTTCAGGAATATTTTAAGTATTGAAGACGCTCTCTTGGTTTCTTCAGACTATATAGGTAATTCTTATTCAGCTATTATTGACGCGGCTTCCACAATGGTTGTAGGCAATCTTGTGAAAGTGCTTGCCTGGTACGATAACGAATGGGGCTATTCAACAAGGCTGGCCGAATTTGCCAATTTTATCGGAAAAAAGATTTAAAATTGAATTTCTTCATTTCTGATTCCCGCCGCCTTTTGCGCGGCTTTTTAGTTTAAGATATAATAAATAATCTGATTTAATATGGCGCAAGAAACACCTGAAAATTTAATAAAAAAAGGAGGCGCTTTTTATCCCACAAAGGATTTTAAGAAAAAAGCCTGGGTTAATGATGTTAAAATCTACAAAGATTCGCTTAAAAATCCGGTTAAATTTTGGGCGAAACTTGCCAAGGATCTTTTTTGGTTCAAAC
>JAUSNC010000007.1 GCA_030645645.1 Candidatus Parcubacteria bacterium | reverse complement strand
TGGTTTTTAATCCATCACATAGCGACTGTTATTCTTTTAATTACAGGCGCTCTATTTGGTTTTTTGCAGGGAAAATTCTGGTGGCAGAGAATTTATGAAAAGAAATAATAATTTCAAGCTCTTCCTTCCCGTGTCTTATTTCCCCTGATAAATCCCTAAAAATGTTTGTTCCAGAACAGGGAACACAGTGATGGTAAAATAAAAATATGGTGAAATATTTAACTTCAGAAGGCTTAAAAAAATTAAATGAGGAATTAGAGTATCTGAAAACAGTTGAGAGGAAAGAAGTTGTCAAAAGAATAAGCCAAGCCGTTTCACATGGCGATTTAAAAGAAAACGCTGGTTATCATATAGCCAAAGAAGACCAGGCGTTTTTGGAGGACAAAATTAAGAGATTGACCGCTATTATTAATCAAGCGGAAGTAGTTGAGAAAAAAGAGAAAGACGAGGTTCAGATAGGTTCCACTGTTTCTCTTGAATCAAAATACGGCAAGGATAAATACCAGATTGTAGAACCGGAAGAAGCCGATATTTCAGCGGGCAAAATTTCCTATGAATCATCTTTAGGTGAAGCGCTTCTCGGCAAAAAGAAAGGCGATAACGTTAGATTTAAAAGTCCTGACGGCTCTAAGGAGTACAAGATACTTGATCTTCAATAACCTTAATAAATCTAAAAAATTACATAAAAAATCACCAATCAGGTGGTTTCTTGGTAAAATATTTAAATATGAAAATATTAAAAGCAGAATTTACTAAAGGCGTTATCGGGAACGATTACGGCATGGAGGATAATCTGCCTCACATCGCTTTTTTTGGCCGTTCCAATGCGGGTAAATCAAGCGTAATTAACTCATTAGTAGGCAAGAAAGACCTTGTAAAAGCAAGTAAAGTACCGGGAAAAACACAAGAAGCGAATTTTTTCCGCATCAACGGTTCCTTTTATTTAGTTGATTTTCCCGGATACGGATATGCGAAGCGTTCTATTCTGGAACGTAATAAAATGATCAAAAGGATTTTCTGGTATATTGAGTTTTCTAGCGCCCGACCAAAGGCGGTTTTTCTGATTATTGATGCAAGCGTCGGATTAACTGCCTTAGACAGGGAAATGATAAGAATACTTAAGGTAAATAGGCATCAGATTGTTATTATTGCAAATAAAATTGATAAATTGGCTAAATACGCCGCGGAAAAACAGCTTTCATTAATACAGGAAGAAGCGCAAGATATACCGGTTTTGAAATATTCGGCAAAAACAAACGAGGGAAAAGACGGATTAACAGAGAAGATTGAGAGTTTTATGTAAGATATCCAGAAAGCCATTCCGCGTCTTATGGATTTCTATTGACAATGGTTTTTTGATATTATTAAGATATTAAATAAGAGTATTTATGGAGAAGAAAATAAAAATCAGTATTATTATTCCGACTCTTAACGAAGAAAAATACCTGCCGGGATTATTAAAGACCATTAAACTGCAGTCTTTCAAGGATTATGAAGTAATTGTGGCGGATGCCCATTCCCAGGATAAAACCGTGGAAATAGCCAAAGAGTATGGAGTAAAGGCAGTTAAAGGAGGAATGCCGGCGGTTGGCCGAAATAATGGCGCGGCAGTTGCCAAAGGCGACTTTATTTTCTTTTTAGACGCAGATGTTGAGATACCTCCTGATTTTTTGGAAAAAGCCTATAATGAAATGCGGGTACGACATTTGGAACTAGCAACCTGTGAGTTTATTCCGTTATCTGATTTATTGATTGACAAAGTGATGCATAGCTTTGCCAACTTATTTATCAAGCTTAATCTGTCTATTAATCCGCATGCTGCCGGATTCTGCATTTTTGTTTCCAAAGAACTCTTTGAAAAAGTCGGGGGTTTCAATGAGTCTTTGAAAATGGCGGAAGACCATGATTTTGTGAAAAGAGCAACTAAACACAGTCCTCTCGGCGTGCTCCATTCTACCAAAATAGAAGTCAGCGTCCGGAGATTGGAAAAAGAGGGCAGAATTGTCTTATTCGGCAAGTATTTCAAATCGGGGCTGCAGCGTTTGATTGGCCATAAGGTTAAAATAAGCGATATTGAATACGAATTCGGCAAATATAATCATTCTGGCCAGAAGACTCCTGAAAGCCATTTAAGAGAATTTGAGAACAGTTTAATCCGCCTCAATATGGCATATAATCGATTAGTTGCACGTAGTGGTAAATCAGATGAAAAGCTTAATAAAGAATTAATGAAATTAAGGAAATTATTTCAAGAAAAAGTGCGCCAATTCAGAGATTTTATAAGATAAAAAAGGACTTTGGATAAACATTAAAAAAACTATGCCGATTATTAAAATATTAAAAATTATAGGAAAGAATATTCTGATTTTTATCGGGGGAGCCGTTTTCGGGGTAATAATGCTTTTGATTTTTATTTTCCCTCGTGCAATAGAAAGTCTCTCTAATAAAGATCCGCTGGCGGGAATTGTATTAATACCGCTAATTTTGATTATTTACGGATCAATCAGTATTATAGGCGGAGGTCTTGGCGCAGTTATCGTATTTAATATTATAAAAAAGATTAAAAAAAGGAGGAAATCAGTAAAGACAACTATAAATAAATAGAGAGTTCTATACTTGAAATTTGTGGTATAATGTCTTAATATAGGCGAATAAGTGAATTTCAACTATAAATTTTTCTTTAATATAACGCAGTTATAGTAATGTTTATTAATTTAAAGAAATTATTGTCTATAAAAAGCAATGAGGCTAAGCTTGGTTTGATATGTTTTTTATATTGGACAACCATTTTAATCACCCGCGCCGTTATATTCAGCGGTTTTAAGATTGACGGCCAAGGCCCTTTTATTATGCTTCGGGGATTTCATATCCACCATTTTTACTTCGGAGGTTTACTGCTCATTATATTTTTAATCGTTGTTTTAACGAAAAGAAGAAAGATTCTTTCAATGCCTACACTGGGTATCGGCACAGCCCTTATATTTGACGAGTTTACTTTTTGGACTGACTTTCAATCTCCCGATTATTGGGCAGTGGGAAATTTCCTGTCAATCATCACTGTGG